>JBKCTR010000966.1:0-8692 GCA_046318755.1 Planctomycetaceae bacterium | reverse complement strand
GTTCTGCCCGCCATACATGACGGGCAGGCCCACATTCTCGACCCCCAGCAACAGCCGACGGTCGGCCCCGTCGGCAGGCAACTGCCCCGACTCGGCCCGAGCCCCCGCGAGGGGACGATCGGCCGGGCGGAACTTCGGCAACGCACCCTTCCAGTCGAAGTCGGGAGTGGTCGCCCCGGCGGCTGGCTGTGGTGGCTGTCCCCAACTGGTGGCGGTGAGGCCGCCAAGCAGGCACAGCGCCAGCAGCAGGCCAGGCAGCAGCCAGCCGATTCGAGGCATCGTGTGATCGCAGTGCAGTGGGCGAAGAGGTCGCAGCATGGGAGAATCCCGGGCACCAGACGCGATGGAAAGATCGGGGGTCCAACTGTACAGTCTAGCCTGTGGAGGGGCGTTCGGGAAGACAGTCGCCGCGGAATTGTGATTTCCGTGGGGTGGCGCACTCGCTCCCGCCGGAGCCAAAACCGAGGCCAAACCGAACCAAAACGGAAGGGGAACATGGATTCGTCTGAGCCGGCCCACCCGGCGGGCAGTTGGGCCGACAAGCGGGCCAGCCGCGCGGTCCGCGCTGCCTTGCCTGTCGATCGGCCGGCCGCCGCGTTTGTCGAGCACGAGCCGGCGGCTGGGCCAGGCCGCACCACCGTGGCCACGCTCTTCCTCGTCAATCGCGAGTGTCCGTTTGACTGCGTGTATTGCGATCTGTGGCGGCACACAACCCCCGAGCCGGTATCGCCGGGAGTTGTCGTCGAGCAGATCCGGCGGGGGTTGAGCGATCTGCCCACGGCCCGCGAGATCAAGTTGTACAACAGCGGGAATTTCTTCGATCCCCGGGCGATTCCCCACGCCGACCATCCTGAGATCGCCAGTTTGTGCGCGGGCTTCGAGCGGGTCATCGTCGAAAACCATCCCCGGTTGTGCGGGCCGCGGTGTGGCGAGTTTCTGGGCCAGCTCCGTCGGGAGGCGGAACTGCGGCAGCGGTCCCCAGACACAATCTCGTTGGAGATCGCCATGGGGTTGGAGACCGTGGATCCCCGTTCCTGGCCACGGTTGAACAAACAGATGACTCCCGAAGACTTTCGCGAGGCGGCCCGGCGACTGCGCTCGGACGGTATTTCAGTGCGGGCGTTTGTCATGCTGCAACCGCCGTTTGTGCCTGCCGCCGAAGCGGTCACTTCGGCCATCGAAACGGTGGAATTCGCGTGGGATTGCGGTGCCCGAATGGTCGCGGTCATTCCCACCCGGGCGACAACCGCCGTGGTCCAACAATGGCAGCAGGAGGGGCAATTTGCCGAGCCGCGCATGAGACAATTGGAACAGGTGCTCGAGACGCTGCTGCCCAGGGCGCGAGGCCTGCTGACGGTCGATACGTGGGATCTGGAACGGTTTGCCGAATGTGCGGCGTGCGGTCCCCTGCGACGATCCCGTCTGGAGTCGATGAATCTCTCGCAAAGCGTGTTGCCGCGCAGTCCCTGCCCAACGTGCGGCGGCTGGCCTGGGGCGAACTTGCGGCAGGCTTAAGCGAGGGGGAGGTTGTGGAAGCCCGAAGATTTTTTCCCGGGGGACCTTGTTTCCCTGAACTGGACAGTTGACAATACGTGACGGTCGGCAGTTTGGGTGACCGTCGCAGTCTGCAGCAGTGTCTTCTTTTGTTTGTGGAAGGGAACGGAGCGTCATGCGTCTGGAGAATCAACGCGCCAGTGAAAACATCGAGGATCGGCGTGGCCTGAAAGCTGGTCCTGTGTTGGTCGGTGGAGGCTTGAGTGCGCTGTTTCTGGCCTTGTTGGTCGGGTTCCTGGGAGGCGATCCGCAAAAGGTGCTGCAGCAGCAGCAAGCTCCGGGGGGGCGGGGAGGCCGGGGAGGCGAGGCTCAGCAAGAGCTCTCGCCGGAAGAGGTGCGGAAGGGTGAATTCGTGAAGCGCATTCTCGGCACGACCGAAGATGTGTGGTCCGAACTCTTTCCCAAGGAAGTGGGGAGATCCTACAAAGAGCCGACCCTGGTCATGTTCTCGGGCCAAACCAAGTCGGCCTGTGGGTTTGCGAACGCGGCCGTGGGGCCCTTCTACTGCCCGGCCGACCAAAAGGTGTACATCGACCTGGCCTTTTACGATGAGCTCAAAAACAAGTTCAAGGCACCGGGTGATTTCGCCCAGGCGTACGTGATTGCCCATGAAATCGGGCATCATGTCCAGAATCAACTGGGGCTGACCGACAAGGTGCACTCGAGGCAGGGACGGGTTTCGAAGGAGGAATTCAATCAGTTGTCGGTCCGGCTCGAATTGCAGGCCGACTACCTCGCCGGGGTCTGGGCGCACCACGCTCAAAAAACCAAGGGGATCCTCGAAGCGGGTGATCTGAAAGAGGGCCTGGTGGCGGCGACGGCGATTGGAGACGACCGCCTGCAGATGCAGGCCCAGGGATATGTCGTTCCCGATTCGTTCACCCACGGCACGTCGGAACAGCGGTTGCGCTGGTTCGCCAAGGGGTTGAAGGCGGGGACCATCGAAGGATTCGATACCTTCAGCGTTCCCTTTGACGAACTTTAGGCCGATCTCCCCCAATCGGGGACCATCGGCCCAAGTCGGGGACCTTCGAAGAGTTCCCAGGGGGTGGTGTGCGGGTCTGCCCGCACCCACCCCTTGCTGTTTTCCAGACCCCGTTGGCTCACCAAAGCGTTTGTGGTCTCTTCTTCATTGAGTCGGTGACTGAATGAGTTATTTCCCCGGTCACTATCCCACGCCCCCGAAATCCCCCTGGGGGACACGCCTGCTTCTGCTGGCGGCCCTCAGCATCTTGCTGCTGTTCCCTCTCAGTCTGTACTGGCTTGCGGGAGGAGACGTGCGGTCCCTGCTGACCCGCATGGAAGTTTCCCAGTTGGCGTCCGACACCGAAGAGATGGACGACGCCGTGGAGGGGACGGGCAAACAGGTGGAATTGCGTGGCACCTCGGCCCTGTTGATGTCCGAAATGGAACCCCTGGTGGAGCAGGTGGTGAAGGCCGAAAAGCGTCCCTATCAAACCCCCAAAGTCGTCGCCTTCGAGGGGTCGACGGAATCCGCGTGTCATGATCAGCAAACGGTTCAGGGGCCATTCTACTGTCAGTTCGATGAAACCATTTACGTCGACAATGCCTACCTCGACAAGGTTCTCAAGAGCTCGCTTGAAGCCGGGGAACTGGCGCGCGGCTACCTCATCTGCCGCCTGTTGGCCCAGCATCTGCAGTCCCGCCTGGGCTCGTTCGACCGATTCCGGGACGCCTTGATGAGTGAGTCGGTGGGCAAGCCGCTCGAGGCTCAGATGCAGTTTGAACGGCAGTGCGAGTTCTTCACTGGATATCTCGCTTCGCGCTCGCAAAACATGAAGCGGCTTTTGGCCGACACCGAGGTGTCGAAGATTTTCCCCGCCTTGCGGGAGTTGAATGAAACCTTGCGGATCGAGTCTCTCGTCGGGGGGGCCGCCGTGGCCGACGTGGGGGGCCTGCTGCCCGATGAAGAGCGGCTGCGCTGGCTCGAGGATGGGCGTCGCATCAGGAATCTCGGAGACTTGAAGTCGCTCGATCCGTACAACGAGCGACCCTCCAAATAAGCGGCTGGTTCACAGGCCCTCGCTGGATTTTCGGGAGGAAACACGATGGTTAACCGAACTCCAGCGAACACTCCTCCAGATCGCTCCGTGGGCTGGGTGACGATTCTGTGTCTGCTGTGTGGTGCCGCCACCGTGGCCTATGTGCAGCGGCAATCCCTGGGCACGGTCGAAAAACCGATTCGCGAAGAACTCGGCCTGACATTCGCCGAGATGGGCTCGGTTCAGTCTTCGTTTTTTCTGACCTATGCCCTGTTGCAGATTCCCGCCGGCTGGGGGGTGCAGCGCTGGGGAATTCGCCGCTCGCTGCTGGCCATGGCCGTCGTTTGGTCCTTCGCCTGCGCTCTGATTCCCCTGGTGCGGGGGACCTTCGACCTGGTCACCCTGCGGCTGCTGATGGGAGCCGCCCAGGCCGGCATCTTTACCTGCACCACTCTGGCGGTGCGGCGGTTTTTCGTTCCCACCCGGTTCGGTCTCGCCAATGGGGTGATCGCCGGTTCAATGCAGGTGGGAGGCTTTCTGGGGGCCGCCCTCGCCGGTTGGGTGACCGGCTGGGTGGGCTGGCGCGGCATGTTCCTGCTGTTCGCGCTGCCGGGATTCTTCTGGGCGGCGATGTTCTGGACCTGGTTTCCCCGCGACTCGGACGACGCCTCGACCGCGAGCCGTTCGGCCCCCATCACCGCCGACACCTGGTGGTCTCTGATCGGCGCGTGGCCCTTGTGGTGTCTCTCGTGCCAGCAGTTTCTGCGGGCCGGGGCGCAGATGTTCTTCGGGTCTTGGTTCGCCACCTACCTGCAAGAGGCCCGCGGCCTTGATCTGACCCGAGCCGGGTTTCTGACGGGCATCCCCATCGCAGTCGCCGCCGTCGGCCCGTTGGCGGGGGGGTGGGCTTCGGATCGGCTCTTGGCGTGGTCGGGTAGTCGTCGGGTAAGCCGGCAGGGATTGGCCAGCGGTTGTCTGCTGGTGTGTGCCCTGTTGATGTTCTTGGGCTATCGGGCTCCCCAGGCGTATGGAGCGGTGGCGTTGATTGGTGCCGGGGCGTTCTTCGCCGCGGCCGCAGGCCCGGCCGCCTACACGTCGACCATGGACCTGGGGGGCACGCGTTTGGCGCTGGTATTTTCGATCATGAACATGTGGGGCAATGTGGGAGCGGCGGCGTTTCCCAAGCTCATCGGCCAGATGCTGGGGGCGGCTTCCCAGCGGGAGGGAGGAAGCAGTGGGGCCTGGGGCGATGTGTTCACCGTGTTTATTGCACTGTATCTGCTGGCGGCCCTCGCCTGGCTGCCCTTTCACATCCGGCAGCCGATCGATTTCGCGGAACCGACCCCGCCTGATGCAAAAGAAGATCCGTCTGCTGCGGACCGGCCGGCAGCGGACTGAGTGGGCTCGCCAAAATCATTCCCAGACTGTTCAGGACATTCAGCGCGATTGCTCATCGGATCGCGGCAGATCGATCCAGTGATTCAGTCGCGGGTTCTGAGTTCTCGCATGCCGGGTGGGTCTGCCGGGCGGGCCGACGTCAGCCCCCACCCAGCGCGGGCAGAAAGTGAACCTCGGCCCCCTCGGGCAACGCCGCCCGCAATCCCCTCCGCGAGATGGTGCCGTTGATCGACACGGCCAACCCCGACTTGAGCGACTCGTCGGCCAGGGCGCGATCGGCAATTCCGGGAAACAGTTCCTCCAGCCCTGCAATCACATGTCGCACGGTGGTGGCGGCCAACCGAACCTCCGCCACCCCCCCCGAGAGATCGCGCCAGGCAGGAGGAAGAAAGACCAAAACCAGGACGACCTATGCAGGATGAGGAGCAAGTGGGGGGGGGGAATCACACGAACTGGCGCGGTGTGACGCGGCAGGTCGGCCAGACACGAAACCGAGGGGCCAGGCGCGACGGAACGCGAAGCGGTGGGACGGGAAGCGGTGGTTGAGCGAGACGAAAACCGGAGGCTGGGGGGCAGAGTGATCAGCCGGATGAAGATGATGATCGGTGCTGGTGCCCCCCTAAGGTCCCAGACGCGTCACCCCTGACGGAAGTGTATCCAGCTCACCGTCTCCGGGAACCCACAAACCCAGGCAGGAAAACGCACCGCGTTCCGGCGCGCACGGCATTCCTTCGGAGCACGGTGTTCTCAAATCGCTGGGT
This sequence comes from Planctomycetaceae bacterium, assembly GCA_046318755.1. Classification (GTDB taxonomy): domain Bacteria; phylum Planctomycetota; class Planctomycetia; order Planctomycetales; family Planctomycetaceae; genus UBA10511. The sequence goes on along the minus strand of JBKCTR010000966.1, from coordinate 2,976 downwards.
GGCGGCGAACCTCCAGGTGTGTCGGTCCAAGAACCCGCCCGGCCAATCCCTGACCTGGAGTACGGCGCTTCCGCCGTCTTCCCATGCGGTCGGCGGCCCGTCACGATCCGCACGCTCGCTCTCCCGCACAGCACGATTCGCCCCGAAGGCATCTTCTATTTCCCGGGTGACTGCCGCAAAACGCTGGCGGTGCGCGGGGGGACGGGTAGCCCCCTCATCCGGGCTATCGCCCACCTTCTCCCCGTTGGGGAGAAAGACAGGATCCAGGCTTGCGCAGCGCGCCCGGAGTTGGGGGTGGGGCTGCGGTGAAACACAGACGCGCGCGGGCGGGGGTTGGTTGTGTGCGGGAGGCTCGGTTTTGGGATGCGCGTCGTGCTGGCCGCATGGGAAGACGGCGGGAGCGCCGTAGTCCAGGTTTGGGGGTGGCCCCCTCATGCGGATGCGCGGGCGGGGGTTGGTTGTGTGCGGGAGGCTTGGTTTTGGGATCCGCGTCGTGCTGGCCGCATGGGAAGACGGCGGAAGCGCCGTAGTCCAGGTTTGGGGGGCTGGCCGGGTGGGAAGATGGCGGGAGCGCTGGCGTCCGGGTGGGTGATTGGCCGAAGGGTTGTTGGACCGACAAACCTGGAGGTTCGTCGCCACGGGGGGGGGGACGCCGGTGGGCTGGAATCGTGACGGAGGATCGCTTCGGATTCGCTTCCGCCAGTTGGTACAATCCCGGCCATGAACGCTGTGCCCACACTCTCTTACGGACCCCTGACGCTGCCGACGCGGTGGCTGCTGTCTCCCTTGGCGGGGTATACGAACCTGCCGTTCCGGCGAGTGGTGCGGGCGCTGGGGGGGTTGGGGCTGGCGACGACCGATCTGGTGAATTCCCGGGCCCTGGTCGAGGGATCGGAGAAGACCATCGAGTTGACTGCCACCTGCCCGGAAGACACTCCGCTCGCGGTGCAGATCTTCGGGGCCGAAGTGAGATACCTCTGCGAGGCGGCACGACGGCTCGAAGCGGCGGGGCATGCCTCGGTCGATATCAACATGGGCTGCCCCGTGGGAAAGGTCACCAAGACCGGGTCCGGGGCCAGCCTGATGTGTCGTCGCGAAGAGACGATCGAACTGGTCGAAGCGGTGGTGCGGGCTGTCGCAATTCCCGTCACCGTCAAGATGCGCCTCGGCTGGGACGAGCAGAACATCACCGCCCCCGCGTTTGCCCGCGCCTTCGAAGAAGTGGGGGTGGCCGCCGTGGCGATCCACGGCCGCACGCGGGCCCAGGGATTCTCAGGGAAGGTCAACCGCGACGGAATCCGGCAGGTGGTGGAGGCGGTGCGGCGGATTCCGGTGATCGGCAATGGTGATGTGCTGACCGTGGCCGACGCCGAGCGGATGCTGCACGAAACGGGCTGCGCCGGGGTGTCGATTGGTCGGGGGGCGCTCGCCAATCCCTGGATCTTCCGCCAGCTCCACCAATGGGAGCAGACCGGCCGGTACGATCCGCCGGGCAATTTCGATGATCGCCTGGGGCTGTTGCGGCAGCAGTTCGGCTATGTGATCGAGCTGCGTGGTGCCGATCGGGCCGTCCCCTTTTTCCGCAAAATGGCCCACTGGTATCTCAAGGCAATGCGGGTGGCCCCCATTCTGAGGCACAAGACGCAATTGGCCAAAACTGTTGAAGAATTTTATGGGGTCCTGGCCGAGATCGAAGAGCGGGGGCCGGCGGTGGGCAGCCGGACCGATCAGCCCGAGATGACGGTCGCGGTCCCCTCGGGGCCGAATGCGCACTGGTAGCTGGGGAACCAGTCGGCCAGCGGGTGCGGGGTCGCGCGCTAGGCGGCGAGCTTCCGGCGGCGACGCAACTGCTTGACGATCTGCGCCGCGAGCCGGGACGGTTCGAGAACGTCGCGGCGAGACTGGGCGTCGGAAGTCTCGCCCGTGAAGACTTCGGGGGTGCCACAGCGCCACAGCGGGGTGCGATGTGCGGGGGTATCAACCAGCCATTCGGCGACGGCCGCCCCGAAGCCCCCCAGCAGACCGTGATCCTCGAGGGTGACCGCGAGGCGGAAGCGATGGAGATGGGTATCGAGCCAAGCTTCATCGAGTGGTGTGATCGACGGGCAACTGACGACCGCCGCGTCGACTCCGCTCGCTTCCAAAAGCGCAGCCGCCGCGAGCGCCTCGCCCAACACGTCTCCGGACGCGAGCAGACAGAGTTCGGAGCCAGCGCGGACCGGGATGAACCGCCCGGGCCGAATCTCGGTGGCGTCGGAATGGATGCGTGTGCCCGCCGTTCCCGACAGCCGAATGTAAGTGGCCGACGTGCGCGACAGCGACGCCCGCAACACGGCGGTCAATTCGGACTCGTCGGCGGGGCAGGCGATCGCGAGGTTGGGGAGGGGGCGCAGCAGGGCGACATCGTGACGGGAAACGGTCGAGTCTTCGGCCCCGCGCGGAGGTGCGTCGTGCCCCACCAGAGTGACCCGCGCGCGATGGCGGCAGATCTGGGAATGAATGCTGTCGAGACACCGGGTGGTGAGATTGGCCACCGCCCCCAGCACAATGGGCCGCAGTCCCGACAGGGCCATGCTGACCGCCTGCTGGATGAGCCGGGCATCGGCGGTTCCGGAATCAAAACAGCGGCCGGGGAGTTGGTCGGCCAGGGGTTGCAACTGGCCGGGGGGAAGATCGCCAGTCAACAGGACCACGCGCTGATCCGCGGCGGCCAGCCGCAGCAGGGGGTCGGTAAACGGAAGGGACATAAAGTCTCGTGAGGGGAGGGATCAGGCCGCCGAGCGATTGCGGCCGCGGGGGCCGTGCCGCGGCCCATCGGCGTTGTGATACGCGGGGTTGGTCAGGGCGTCGGGGAATTCGCCTTGGGACAGCCGCTGCCGCAATTCGGCACGGGCCTGCTGGGACGAACGCTGCGGCGACCAGCCGAACTCATCGGCCAGCGACCGGACGGCTTCGTGGCGTGCCGCGGTGGGGGGC
>JBKCTR010000965.1:0-7817 GCA_046318755.1 Planctomycetaceae bacterium | reverse complement strand
GGACCAGACAGCGAAGATCAAGGAGAGTCCGGCGGCGGTTGAACGCGAAACTCCGCGCGGCGAGGTGGCCAGCGAGGGAAAATCCCGGGTCGTCGAGACGGTGCGGGTCGACATCGACCGGTTGGACGACCTGCTGAATCTCGCGGGTGAGCTGGTGGTGACGAACGCCCGATTCGTGCAGATTTCGCGCCAGATGGCGCCGTCGTTCAAAAAGAGTGGACGGACCCGGGCGATTGGAGAGGGACTGCGTCGTCTGCTCGAGGGAATCAAGTCCCGCGCGGCGGATCCAGATGATCCTCGTGGCGTGGAATGGTCGCAGCAATTGCTCGAGTTGGAGTCGGAAATCGACGCGCTCGATCTGCAGTCTCGGCTGTGGGAGGAGGGGCGGCGGTGTTTCACCCAGATCAGCGATGCCGTCAATCAGCTCACGCGTGTCTCAGACAATCTGCAACGGGGTGTGCTCGACACGCGGATGGTTCCCGTGGGCCCCCTTTTCAACCGGTTCAAACGGGTGGTGCGAGACATCTCTCAAGAACTGGGAAAACAGGTCCAGCTGGAGATCCATGGCGAAAAGACAGAACTCGACAAGCGGATGATCGACGAGCTTGGCGATCCCCTCGTGCACCTGGTTCGCAATGCGATCGATCATGGGCTGGAGTCGGCCGAGGTCCGTCGTCAGAAGGGGAAGCCGGCGGCCGGTACTCTCACCCTCGAAGCCGTGCATCGGGGGAACAATGTGTTCATCCGGGTCAAGGATGATGGGGGGGGGATCAATGCCTCCCGCATTCGAGAGAAGATTGTCGAGAAGGGACTATCGACCGCCGAGCAGGCCTCCCAACTCTCCGACCAGGAAGTGATCGATTTCATCTGGCATCCCGGATTCTCCACCGCCGAGAAGATTTCCGATATCTCGGGTCGTGGTGTGGGGATGGACATCGTCAAGACCCGGATCGCCGAACTGAATGGGACGATCGGCGTCGAAACCCAACTGGGATATGGAACGACCTTCTCGATCCGCCTGCCCCTGACTCTGGCGATCATCCGCTGTCTGCTGTTCCGCTTGCGACACGGAATGTTCGCTGTGCCGATCGATGGGGTGCGCGAGATTGTCTCGATTTCCGTCGACGAAATTGTAACCATTCGCGGACGGCATACCTTTGAGGTGCGCGGCGAATTCGTGCCGCTGGTTGACATCGACGACGTTTTCGATTGGCCCGGTTCGATACCAACCCCCGAGGTTGGTGGGACCGCGCGGGATCGACGGCGGGTGAATGTGGTAATCTTGCAGTCCACGCACGAAACGATCGGTTTGCGGGTCGATGAATTGCAGGGGGGGCAAGACATTGTGATCAAATCGCTGGCTGAGAACTTCGTCCACATCCGCGGTCTGTCGGGGGCGAGCATTTTGGGGGACGGCACGGTGTGTTTGCTGCTCGACATCGCGGCAGTGATCGACCTGGTGGTCCGGGGCCGACCTGCCGTGGCCGGTCGGGAATTGCTGCATTCCACCTGAGGTCAACGCCATGCTGGACCCGCTGCAACTCAGTCAACTGCACCGTCTGTTCGGCGCTGGAGCGGAACAGGCTACGATGGCGCTCTCGCGCTGGTTGGATCGCCCCGCGCAGATCACCGTCGAACGGGTCGAGCAATTGCCATTGAACCTGGCGACTGACGTGCTGGGAGATGCGGAGACCCCGGTCGCCGCCTGCGTGATGCAGCTGCAGGGGGGGTTGGCCGGCCTGTTGATCCTGGCGTTTGATGACGCCAGCGGATTGGGCCTCGCCGATCTGCTGTTGGGTCAGCCGGCGGGAACCGCTCAGGCTTGGGGAGAAATCGAGCGTTCGGCCGCCCAGGAGACGGCGAACATCGTGGGGTGTGCCTATTTGAATGCTCTCAGCCGTCTGGCGGGAGGGCAAGGGGAGGGCCTGCTCCCGGATCCTCCCCGGTTTGTGCGCGACTATCCCCAGGCACTGCTGGAATTCGCTCTGATGAACCAGGCATCGCATGGCGATGTGGTGTTCCTGACCGAGACCCGGTTTCACATTGATGGCTCGCCCGCCCAATGGAACCTCCTGTTGATTCCCGACAATCCCTCCGTGATGCGACTGCGTCGCTGGCTGCCACACCAGGACGGCGCGAGCTGATTCCAGGCAGGAACCCACTCCACTCTTCCGCCCTTGGGTATCACGTCCGTGCCTGCTCCGATTCCAGCCTTGCGAATGGGTGAATTGGCGGTCTGCCAGAAGGGGGACAGTCTGCGCACTCTGCTGGGCTCGTGTCTTGGCGTGGTACTCTATGACCGTCGGCTCAAGCTCGGTGGACTGGCACACGTGGTACTACCATGCGGGTCGGGGAATGCCGAGCTGCCTGGCAAATACGCCAACACGGCAATTCCCGAGCTGCTGCGGAGAATGCGGCTGCTGGCAAAGGGAGAGACGCTGCGTCCGGTGGCCAAGCTGGTTGGGGGTGCGAACATGTTCAACTCTTCCGGATCGTCTGCTACGATCGGCGAGCAGAACATCCAGGCGGTGGAGAAGCTGCTGGAAGAACAGAAGATTCCCGTCGTGGCGCGCCATGTGGGGGGAGAGCAGGGGAGACGCATGTTGCTGGATTCGGCCACCGGTCTGGTGACGGTGGAAATCGCGGGACTCGATCCGACGGTGCTGTGACTCATGAGCAAGCGACTGCTGATTGTCGATGACGCCGTCATCATGCGGATGCGGATTCGGGAGATCGCCCGGGAGGCGGGTTGGACGATCGTGGCGGAGGCTACGAACGGTCTGGAGGCGGTCGCGCGCTATCGGGAACTGCATCCCGACCTGGTCACCCTCGATATTGTCATGCCCGTCAAAGATGGAGTGACGGCGCTCCGGGAAATCCGGCAGCAAGATCCCCAGGCACGCATCATCATGGTCAGCGCGGTTGACCAGCGGGAGAAACTGATGGAATGCATCCGGCTGGGGGCACTCGATTTCGTGGTCAAGCCGTTCAGCAAGTCTGGTCTGCAGGATGTGTTGTCGCGGGTGACGACGGATTCGCCCCCCGGTTCCCCAATTCCCAGCTCAGCTTGAAGCCCCATGGAAGATCCTGTCCGCATCCTCGTGGTCGACGATTCGGCACTCTATCGCCAGTTGGTCAGGAACGTGCTGCGCGACGTTTCTGGAGTCGAGGTGGTGGGAGCGGCCAAGGGGGGACAGGAAGCGCTGGAATTGACCACCCAGTTCGATCCCGACCTGCTGACCCTCGATGTGCACATGCCCGACATTGACGGAATTCACGTTCTCCGTGAATTGAAGCGCCGTCGCGTCCGCAGCCGAGCCCTCATGCTCAGTAGTCTCACCGCTAACGGAGCCCAGGTCACGACCGACGCACTGCTCGAAGGGGCCTTTGACTTCATTCAAAAGCCCGGGGGGCCAAACGCCGAGGCCAACCGCATCGCACTGCGCGAGTCGTTGACCGAGAAGATCGCCGCCTTCCGCGCGAGCCGGTCGCGGCGACGGTTGACTGTGCTGCCGTCGCGTCCCGTCGAGACCAGCTCCCCTCCGCCCGCCGAAGAAGGGGTTGCGACGCCCGGGTTTCGCTGTGAGGCTCTGGTGGTTGCCACCTCCACGGGAGGTCCCGTGGCCCTGCGGGAATATCTGCCTGGCCTGCCGGCCGACCTCCCTGTTCCGGTGTTTGTCGTCCAGCACATGCCGGCTCAGTACACCGGCCCCCTCGCCGAACGGCTCAACCAAGCCTGTCCACTCGAGGTTTTGGAGGCGGTGGATGGAATGGCTGCCGCGGCGGGATCAATTTACATCGCTCCGGGTGGCAAGCATCTGCGGCTCGAGCGCCGGATGGGCAAGGTCCGCCTCAAACTGACGGAGGATCCTCCCGAACATGGCTGCCGTCCTGCGGCCGACTATCTCTTCCGCTCGGCCGCGGAGACTTGGCCGGGGCGTGTGATGGCGGTGGTTCTCACGGGAATGGGGCGGGATGGCATGCAGGGCTGTCGCCAGATTCGCGAGCAGGGGGGGTATGTGTTCGCCCAGCATGCCGATGGTTGCATTGTGTACGGCATGCCCAAGGCCGTCATCGATGAGAAACTGGCCCACTCGGTTCTGCCCCTCGACAAGCTCGCGGCGGCGACTGTCCAACTCATCCGCCGCAGTCGCGGATGACGACTCCACCAGCGTTCCTTCAGCATCCCACTCCGCATGGCCGCTCCCAACTCGCCCGTCAAACCCTACGCACTCATCGCGGAAGACAGCCGAATTCAGGCGAAGATCCTGGAAAACCGTCTGATCCAGGGGGGCTATGAAGTGGCGGTTGCCGGAGATGGCGGCAAGGCCCTCGAGTTGGCCCGCCAACGCAAGCCCGACATCATCATCTCGGACATCGAGATGCCCCGGGTCACCGGTTATGAGTTTTGTCGATCTGTCAAGCAGGACCCCCAGTTGCGGCACGTGCCCGTCATCCTGCTCTCAACACTCTCCGAGCCCGAAGACATCATCCGCGGTCTGGACGCCGGTGCCGACAACTATGTCACCAAGCCATACGACCACAACTACCTGCTGTCCCGGATCGAGGCCCTCCGCAGCAACCCGATTACGGCCGAGTCGGAAGAGGCGACGGAGATCCAGGTGACCCTCGCCGGTCAGACCTATCGCGTCAAGTCGGGGCGGCAGCAGGTATTGAACCTGCTGGTCTCGACCTTTGAGAACGCGGTCGAGAAGAACCGCGAACTGCACCGGGCGAATGAGCAGTTGACCCTCGCCAAGGAAAAACTGACGCAGTGGAATACCCAGCTTGAGTCTCTGAACGGAGAGCTGGCCAAGGCCAACGAGCGCATGAGCCGCGATCTGGCCGCAGCCGCTCGCGTACAACGCTCGCTGCTTCCCGATGACCAGTTGAAATTCGCGCGGGTGTCAATCGCCTGGAAGTACACTCCCTGTGAGGAACTGGCGGGAGATTTTCTGAATCTGGTCCCTCTCGATGACTCAAACCTGGCCATTTTCGTCGTGGATGTCAGCGGACATGGAGCGGCCTCTTCGCTGTTGGCCGTCGCTGTCGGTCGCTTGCTGACTGGGCAGGCTTCCGCCACTTCGCTGCTGGTCCGTACCGATCCACTGACGGGCAAGCCTGTGGTCACCCCACCCGCCGCCGTGGTTTCCGAACTCAACCGGCGATTTCCGATGGAGAGTCAGGCCGGGTTGTATTTCACGATCGCCTATGGCGTACTGAATACCCAAACCCGTGATTTCCGGTACGTGTCCGCCGGACATCCGGCCGGTGTCCATCTTCCCCGGGGAGCCACGCCCATCTTTCTGGAGGGGGAGGGGTTTCCCGTAGGCTGGCTCGAAGACGTCGAATACGACGAACAGCGAATCACCCTGGCTGAGGGAGATCGGCTGTACTTCTATTCCGATGGGGTCAATGAGGCCTTGAGTCCGACCGGCGAGTTGTACGGAGGGGACCGCTTGCTGGCGAGCCTGACGCAATATGCCGAGCAACCGGTCTCGGAGGGTGTCATTGCCCTGCTTCAGGCCACCTGCGATTGGAGCCTTCCCCAGGGACCGCACGACGATGTCTCGATCGTGGGGATCGAAATCGATTGAGTCCCCCCCGTGGCCAACGGGTGGGCGGACTTGGCCCAAAATCCTGACGACCCATCGGAGATGTGGGAAATCCAGCCAGATATCGGGGGCAGGGGGGCCACTCTCGAAGGTTGGCCCCTACGCCTGGGCTGTCACCACCACGCTGACCGGGCACCGTAGAGTCTGGGCGACCACACAATAGCGCTCGCTCAGTTTGCGAAGGCTCTCCCGCTGTTCGTCGGTCACTTCGCCCTCCAGGTGAAACACGACGCGAATGGCCAGAAATCCCACCGGAACCTCCCGGGCGACGCCAAGGGTTCCGCGGAAATCAAGGTCCCCCTCAACCATCACTGTTCCACCTCGGACTGGAATCTGCAGCGCGGTTGCAACCGCCAGCAGGGTGACCCCGGCACACCCGGCGAGCGCCTGCAGCAGCATGTCTCCCGAGCAGGCGAATGTACCATCGCCTCCGGCGGCTGGATGCAGACCGGCCAGAGCCAATGGGCCCGGTGTGGGCACCACACACGACAGCTCGGAGACATTCAGCACGGCTTCCGCCCGAAGCGTCTGAAAGGCAGCCTGCGGATCCTCCTTGTAGCGCGTCTTCAGGGGACCCTGCCTGCTTCGCAACTCGTCGGCATTCATCAAGGGAATCTCGGGAGGTTTCGGTGGTTCGGCGGGGAAAGGCGCATCGGCCCCATGAGGTGGGACTCTTGGGGGCGGCTGCAGTCTTATGCCGAATCTTGACGACTCGTTCCGAACTGCGGCGAGCCCCCCTGTCCCAACGGTCGTTACGCAGTCGGGGGGATGGGGACCCAAGTGCGTTTGTCGAACGATTCCAGCACTGCATCCGCCACCGCCTGGGCCGAGGCCCCATGGTCGAATCCCGGGACGCAGTCTCGGCCTTCAACAATTCCCGAGACGAACTCCCACACCAGGTCATAGCGGAAGACCGTGCTGGGAACCCCCTCGGCGGGATTTCGCGGGCTTCCCGGCCACACCAGGAACTCCTGGGGAACCTCCACTTTCTGCAGCGACTGCCCATGCCGTCCCAGCAGGATGGTATTTGGTTCCTTCAGTTGATAGACCGCCGAGGCTTCGCTGCCATTGACTTCGGCCCAATCGTGCCCGAAGCCGTCGTAGTGGTACCCCTTGGCCAGAGTCGTCCCCTCCAGGACCCCGACTCCCCCACGATCAAACAGGCAGATCAGGGCAGACCAGTCATCAACCTCCGAAGGGGGGCAGGGGGTTCCCTGGGGGGTGACGTCGCGGGGCACGAACTGGGCGACTGCACCGGTGATCGTCGTCATCCGCCCCATCAGATCCTGGGCGTAATCGATCCGGTGGATGGTCATGTCGAACAGATCGCCAGCCCCGGCATTCTTCTTGTATTGCCGCCATCCCCAACTGGTCTCGGGCCAGTCGAGGAAGCGCTGACTACGAAAGTGTCTGGGTGTCCCCAGGGCCCCCGTATACAGCAGGTGTCTCAGGTACCGCATCGAGGGAGCGAAGCGATAGGTGAAGGCCGTCATGTGTCTGAGCCCCCGGCTGTGCGCCGCCCGGTACATCTCGAGCGACTCCTGGTAATTCAACCCCAGAGGCTTTTCGCACATCACATGCTTGCCCCCTTCGAGACACGCCAGGGCGATGGGGTGATGCGTGTCGTTCGGGGTGCAGATGATGACCGCGTCGATCTCTGGATCGCAGGCGATTTCCCGGTAGTCGGTGGTGATTCGTGAGATTCCCCAGTCAGAGGTTCTCTTGTGCAACAAGGCCTCGTTGGGATCACACGCGGCCACAAGCCGGGCTCGTGGATCCAAGCGAATTCCAGGAACGTGATGGTAATCGGCGACCGCGCCGGCTCCGATGATCGCGATGCGAATGGTCTGAGGCATGCTGGGTGGGAACGAGGTTTCTCGGACAGGACGAAAAGAAAAGGACTGGGGACTGGTCAGGACGTAGGGACGGATCCGATCTGGGACGGCGACGCGTCGACGCGATCCACCTTGACGGGCCGCAGCTCGGACAGCAGGCGGATGAGGCGGGCGGCGTCCTGGCTTCGTACGGCGCGGCGCGCGACCGCTTCCCGCGCCAGCCGAATGCGACTCTCGATTTCCTGTGGCTTCAGCCCCGTCGCAGCCGCAAGATGATCGAGACGTCGTGGCAACCGCTCGGCCTCCCGGCCAAGTCTCAACTCGGCAAGCAACCGTTCGAGGTACCCCTGGAGCGGCACCCTCCCAT
>JBKCTR010000964.1:0-3769 GCA_046318755.1 Planctomycetaceae bacterium | reverse complement strand
ACCGTGACTTCGTATAGTATCACTGGAAGCGATGTTGGCGCTCAAGGCTGGAGGATGGGAGACACGGGGTTTTTCGGATTCAAGTTCACGAGCGGCGCCAACACCTACTACGGCTGGGGCGAGGTCGTGCTTGATTCGCAGCACAGTGGCACCATGGGTTACGGTTACACGTTCACCAAGCTCTATTACGACAACACCGGGGCCGCCATTAAGGTGGGAGACACAACAGGGGGGCCGGGGCCAGTCATCCCCGAACCGTCGACCTGCGCGCTGGCCCTGCTGGCGGCCGGTGGCGTGGTGGCGTACCGCTCGCGGCGAACGGTGCCCGCGGCCTGAAGCGCGTGGTGCGGCCTGCTTGATCGCCTCCTCCAGTCGCACTTGGCTGGGGGAGGAAGTTCGACCAATTCGAAAACGCGTTGTACGGACGGGCCGGGTTGGAATTCACCGTTCCGCCGCGGATTCTTCGCTTGCGTTGCGGAGGGGCTCCGCCGTGGCCGCCAGGGACTGCAGCACCTGTTGCAGCCGGGCCTCCAGCCGGGTGCGGTCCGCTCCCTCGGCCAGGCTGGCGGCGAGTGAGAGGTGAGTGAGTTCCTCGGCCGGCCATCCCAGTTCGCGGCAGGCCTGGGCGGCCAGTTCGGAAGTCTGTTGCCACAGGGCATTTTCAGCCGAACCGGCAGCGGCGGCGAGGTCGGCCAGAGCATCGCGCCCCAGTCGCAGTGCCTCGGCGAATTCGCGGTTGGCCAGGGCCCGCTTCGCCATGGCCAGTTGTGCCCGGACCAGTGTGTTGTACAGCGGATCGCCAATGGCGGCGGGGCGGGACTTCCGGCCACGACGAACGGCCTCGGCGGCCAGCTCGTCGAACTGGCTGGGATTCGCCAGATCGGCTGGCAGCGTCGACAGCAGCAGGATCCACTCCAGCAGCGCCTGAGCGTCGTCGGACCGGGGGTGGGGCTCGGTTCGGAGATCGGCCAATGCGGTGGAACCCTCAGCGAGCCAATGACGCACCTGATCTGGCCGTGAGTGCCCCTCGATGTGCCGAATGTGCTGGGCCAGCAGCCGCAGCCATTGGACTGCGAGGCTCGACCGCTTCTCGGGAAACCGCTCCTGGAACCTCTGGGACAACTGCCGATACGAATGGAGGGCGACTTCCGCCTCGTCCGATCGCTGCAAATGATGGAGCAATCCGATCTCAACCGCCTGCAGCGACAGCAGCGAGTACCAGATTGCCGTGGGGCGGGGCAGGTCCAGATCGGCCCGGGGTTCGTATTGCAGGGTGCGTTGAACCAGGTTGAGGGCTGTGTCGGGCTGACCAGCGTTCCAGAGAGTGGCCACGCAGGCCTTCAGGTGGTCGAGCTGTCGTTGACTTTTCCAGCCGTCGTACTTTTTAAGAATCGGCACCAGCTGGCCGAGGGACTCCTGGGCTTCAGTCTCGCGTTGCAGGGCACGGAACGTCTGGAACCGCAGCAGGTGGGCCTGGCCCCGATACATGCGCACCAAGTCCGAGTCGGGCAACCGCCGCAACAAATCGAGAGCGATGGCGGTATCGGCCAGAATGCGGTCAGGACGATGGAAGAACAATTGCTCCTGCAGGCAGCAGTTCAGCAGGCCTTCGCTGATCACCTCCGCCACATCGGGAGAGAGATTCCCGGGATCCTGCAATTGCTCCTCGTAGAAACCCCGGATCGTGTTCATGAGTTTCTGGTCACCCGCGGAAGGGGTTTTCTTCCCCTCAAAGGTCAGGTGCAGCACGTCATGGGTCAGGTTGGCCTGCCGAATCGCGTGCTGCCTCTGCCGTTGCTCGGCCTGCACGGCCCGGTTGGCCTCCGCCAGCGCGAGACTGGTCTTGGCCCGTTCCCGGATGACTTCCTGAAGCGATTCCTGCAGGCGAACCAGGTGATAGCCAATTCCCAACAGACTGGTGAACAGCAGAATTCCCCCCAGAGCCAATGAGGCCGACAGTGTGGGGTGCCGCCGGATTCCATTGCGCAGCCGTTCGCGAATCGAATAGCTGCGGGCCGTGATGGGGTGTCCGTCACGCAAGCGTTGCAGATCGTCCAGCAATTCCCGGGCGGTGAGATAGCGCTGGCCCGGATCGTGCCGCAGGCACTTGGCCACGATTGTCGCGAGGTCGACTGGAATGTCGGGACGCAGCGTGGGAAGCCACGCAGCGTCTTCCCAGGCGACCGTCATCAAGATCGCCAGGGGGGTGTCACCGACATGTGGGGGCTGACCGGTGAGTGCCGCAAACACCACCGCCCCCAGACCGTAGATGTCGCACCCCTGGCCGACAGGACCCAGCTCGGGGCGGAGCAGGGTTTGCTCGGGGGCCATGTACGAGGGGGTTCCGACCGCGGACCCTTCCTGGCTGGAGTGGGTGGCGGCGTCGACCGCGCGGGCCAGACCGAAGTCGGTGATCTTCGCGCAGAACGGAACGTCATCGGGCGCGTCGCGCGCGTTGGTCGCCGACAACAGCACGTTGGCGGGTTTGAGATCGCGATGAATGATTCCCAGGGAATGAAACGCGACGAGGCCCTGCGCCAGTTGCCAGGCGAGGAGGATCGCCTCGGCGATTGGCAAGGGGCCCTGTTTCAGCCGGTCTTTCAACGAGCCTCCCGCGATCCACTCCATCACCAGGTAGGGGGGCTCCTGCAGCAGCTGCGCTTCGTGGATGGTGATGAGGTGCGGGTGGTTCAAAGCGGCCAGGACCTGCGCCTCGTGCTGGGCCCGCTCGACATGCCGCGGAGACTGGTCCGCGTGGAGCACCTTCAACGCCACCTCGCGCCCCAGTGAACTCTGTCGCGCCCGGTAGACGATTCCCGAGCTCCCCCGTCCCAGGAAGGTCGGATTTGTGAAACCCCCGGGAAGCTGCGCCCACGGACCGTCGGTTGTGGCGGAATCCGTGGCCGATGGCGGCCGCGGATCGAATGGGTGGGAGGCCGCCAGGCGTATCAGCCGAGCCAGGCTGACAGGACGGCGACGTGCGTCGCGACTCAACAGTCTGTGACAGTCTCGGGGGGGGGGACCGGCCAGGGTGTTCAACCGGGCGACGCAGGCGTCGCACTCTTCCAGGTGCCGTTCGGCACAGGCCTGGTCGTGCTCAGAATTGAGAGATCCGTCCAACAGTCGCCGCAGGGTGGCCTCGGAGAGGCAGTCTGCTTCCCTCCGGTCCGGCTTGAACACGGGACTGTCGGGGACCGGTTTTGACGAAGACGCATCAACCGTCATGAGGAGGACTCGAACAGTTCGACCTCTTCACGCAACAGTTTCTGCACCCGGCAGCGGGCGGCCAGCACCGCTCCCCTGTTCAGGGAGAGTCGCTGGCAGACCTCGTCGGGAGACAGCCCCTGCAAGGCCTGCAGTTCGAAGGCCTGCCAGGTGGTAGCCGCCACGCGGCGGCGCACGCGCTGCGCCGCCCGTTCCAACAGTTCCTGCTGGTAACAGTCGTCCACACGCCGCTGCAGATCCCGACCTGCGCCGTCATCGGCCAGCCTCCGCAACGCCCCAGTGACATCAATCGCCGCGAATTCGAGACTTCTGGTCTCGACCCAATCAGCCCAGGCACCCCGCACCACGACGAACAGCCAACCCCGAAAGCTGCGGTTCGGGTCGTACTCCATCCGGGAAATCTGCCGGGCGATGCGCAGCACCACTTCCTGGCAAACGTCGTGGGCGTCGGCCTCCTGGAGTCCATGGTCGAGGCACCAGGCGACAATTTGAGGACCGTAGGTGCAGACAAACCGCTCCCAGGATTGCTGGTCTGTGACCGGGG
>JBKCTR010000963.1:0-2461 GCA_046318755.1 Planctomycetaceae bacterium | reverse complement strand
CGAAGGCGAAACGGGGGGCGGTTCCCATCTGGATTCCCAGGATCTTTTCTTGTTGGAACAACCGTTCTTCCCGGGGCCAATGCAGGTGCCACCAGCCAATCAGCCCCCGCGCCACTTCCCGCCGCACCTCCAACAGAGGCTGGAACCGGGCGAGATGCCGGGCGATCGCGGGACAGACATCGAGCCGGGGGGCGGTCTGCCGCGTGAGATACAACAACCATTCGACCGGTTCCACTGCCAGGTGATATCGCTGGATGGCCTGGGGCCGGTGGTAGGGTCGCACGAGCGTTTCCTCGGCGGGCGACAGTTCCAGTTGCCGCAGTTCTTCGGTGGTCAACACAAACACCCCGGTCCCGACGGGAGGCAGGTCGGGCCAGGTCCGCAGATGGGCCCGGGTGATGCGGGGGGGATTCTCGGCGATCCCCTGTCGCACTTCGAACTCATCCTCCAGCACAGGGCTCTCGATCTGGGCATCGACGGGCGGGGGGAGGAGCGGCTGGACCCGCCGGTACCGGTGTGCCGGTGAGTCCAAGACCACGTCGAAAAACTCGCTGACCGACAGCGTACGGACCTCGGCGGTTTGCCACGCCGTATCGAGCGGCCCCGAGGTGTCGACCGTCCGCAGACGGGCGAACTGGGAAGCACGGATCGCGTCGGTGTCGCCGGACGGACGGCGGCGCAGGCGGAACACGGCATGGTGCCCCTGTACCCCCGGAAAGAGATCGCGATTCCCCAATTGGATCCATTCCAGGGGCTGGGTCTCGGTCCGCAGGCGTTCCAGCAGCGGGGCGGCACTGTCGGACCGCGTCCAATAGACCGACATCACAAACGCCAGGCAGCCTCCCGGCTTCAGCAGATCGAGCGCGCGATGCAGAAAGTAGTGGGCGAGGTCCATGCGGGGCTGCTGCCACCGCTGGCCCAGCGCGGTGTGCGCCAGGTGTTCGAACAGCGCACGATGGCCCCGTTCACGGACATAAGGAGGATTGCCCAGAATCAAATCGAATCCCCCCGCGGCTGCCTCGGTGGGAAACGTGGCCAACCAGTCGATGGGAGGCGCGCGGCCGGGGAGCGGGGCCGGTTGGTTCGCCAGGTCGAGACCCCCCTCGGCATCACCGAACGCTGGCCCGGTCAGGGCGTCTCCCCAGTGCACCTGCAGGGTGGGAAGGGGGATTGGGCTGGTGGCCAGGTTGGCTGGCCATAGAGACCGGCACTGGTTGACCAGCGTCGGGTCGCACTCGACGCCCGACAGTAGCGGTACAGCTTGGCCCAGTACCGTGGTCGCCTCTCCGCCGGGGTGGGATCGGTCCACAGTGCCCCGGGCCCGCCTGATCCAGACTTCGGCCGCTGCCCGCAGCAGGGCTCCGTCGCCACAGGCGGGGTCGAGCAGCGAGGGGCCGGTGGAGAATTTGGGGGGGGTGAGGTGCGTGGTTTCGTCCGCAGACTGCCCAGCCTGCCAATCTTCCCAGAGACCGCGGGCCATCCAGTGGGCGAGGTCGGGGGGGGTGAAGAACTGCCCCAAAGCCCGCTTTCGGCGGGCGATCTCATGCCGAGTCATGTCGGGGTGGGGAGTTCCAGAAACCAACTGATTTTGACACGAATGGCGGGTGAGGATAACTTCCCGCCCCCGGTAGCCGTGGGAGGCCAGTGGACCTGAGCCCCCGAGATGGCGGGGGGGCCGCGCCGCAATCCCCCCCCTCGGCTGCAGACAATTGGCCCCGCCAATCCGGTCGGGTGGCCCCGTGTTGGGAAGGAATCCAGCGTGAGTCTCAAGTCCCGTGTGGTCGTGGTGGATCACTCCACCGAAACAGCCGATGTGTTGCAGGCGGTGTTCGCTCCGCGCGGTGTGCAGGTGGAGCGTCGCCGCGTTCCCGCCCGTCGCCCGGGTGCGCCGCGGGATGCCGAAGTCTTCGTGCTCGACGACGAATGCGCCGCGACACCCCCCAGCCTGACCCCCCCGATCCCCGAGCTGCGGAACCGGGTGGTCCTGGGCTCGCCGGCCGCGTTCCCGCCCGTTGGCCCCCCCACGGCCGACAGTGTGAACTATCTGCCCAAGCCGTTTCAGTACGCGGAACTGATCCGCGCGGTGGAAACGCTACTGGCCGAGCGCGAAGCCCAGTCTCAGACGAGCCCCGAACGCCGGGCCGCCTGAGCAGACACCGAGGTCCCCCCAGGCAGCCTGGCCCCCTCAGGCAGCCAGGCAGGGCTGGCAACCACTGGCCGTCAGCGCGGCTGTTGTCCGTCGCGCGGCCCCCGCAACTCGGACCGCAGCTCGCGCAGTTCCCGCCGCAGTTCTTCGAGCTGCTGGCGGAGGTTGGCTGCTTCTCCTCCGTTGGGTTGGCCTTCGCGGCGACGCGCGTTGCGCTCCGCATGTTCACGCATCAACTGCTCGGCCCGTTGCCGGACTTCGTGGGCCAGATCGGGCAAGCCGGCCGCGTCGAGATGCCGGGCGGCCACCTGCAGG
>JBKCTR010000962.1:0-11172 GCA_046318755.1 Planctomycetaceae bacterium | reverse complement strand
AAACAGGCGAAAGCCCCCCTTGATGGTGTGGGCCGCGCGCTGCAACAGCCGCCCCTGCCCCGCCTGGATCGCCCCCACGATGCTGTCGAGATAGGGAGGGGCCTCGGCGAGGAAGGCACTGGCAATGGTCTGCAACAGCGCGGGATCGCCATCGACCTGCCGCAGAGCTCCGGGCCAGTCGATGAGGGGGGAGAGCGCGGTGGAAGCGGGTGCCGCGAGGTCCCCGGGGGCTGCCGGGGAATGCCGTTCGAGAGAGGGGGGCTCCACGACCGGGTCGATTGCCGGCGCGGTGGCCGGGGGGGTGACGGGGGAACCGGCCGGTGCCAGGGGTGGGGAAGACTCGGTCCGAGAGGTGGAGTTGGTCGTGTCGCCGGGAAGAGACTCGGACGATTCTTCGACGGCCTGTTCC
This sequence comes from Planctomycetaceae bacterium, assembly GCA_046318755.1. Classification (GTDB taxonomy): domain Bacteria; phylum Planctomycetota; class Planctomycetia; order Planctomycetales; family Planctomycetaceae; genus UBA10511. Next base: position 10,763 of record JBKCTR010000962.1, on the reverse strand, counting down.
TTCCAGGCCGCCAGTCGGGCCAGCACCTGGGTGATGCGGTCTTGCAGCTCGCGGGCCCGGACTGGCTTGGGGAGATAGTCGTCCATGCCCGCCTCAAGGCATTTTTCGCGGTCCCCCTGCAGGGCCTGGGCCGTCATGGCGATGATGGGAATGTGCTCTCCGGTCAAGCGTTCGGCCGAGCGGATCCGCCGGGTCGCCTCGAGCCCGTCGACATCGGGCATCTGCACATCCATCAGCACGAGGTCGAGCGGATGCGAGGCGGGCTGGGCCTGCAGTTGGGCGATCGCCTCGGCCCCGTTTCCCGCCACGCTCACGGTGTGCCCCTGTCGTTCCAACAGACCGACCGCCAACTTCTGGTTGTACAGGCTGTCTTCGACCAGCAGGATGCGCAGGCCCTTCACCGGGGGGAGATGGCCGGGAGGAATCTCGGGGGGGGGCGGCGGCAGGACGGGCTTCCATTGCAGCAGGTCGGCCAGCACATCGAACAGTTCCGAGGGACTGACGGGCTTGGTGAGGCAGGCGTCGGCCCCCACCCGCTCGGCCCGTGAGGCATCGGCCGACCGGTCGCCGGAATGGATCAACATCACCACGTGCCGCACCCGGTCGGCATGCTGCGAACGCAGTTCCTCGACCAGCCGAAACCCCTCTTCGCCGGGCAGGCTGCCATCGACCACCGCCAGCAGGAACCCGGCCCCGCGATCTTCGGCCAGCAGTTGCCGGGCCGCCCCGGAACTGTCGGCGACGCTGGGTTCCAGAGACCATTGGCTGAACACCTCGGCCAGCACCGACCGGACACTGGCGTTGTCGTCGACCACCAGCACGCGGGCCCCGCGCAGGCGGTCGATCTGCAGGGCCAGCGCATCGGTCTCTTCGGGCAGAGCCCGCAGCCGTACGGTGTAGTGGAAGGTGCTGCCGCGGGGATGCCGCGATTCGTACCAGATGCGTCCCCCCTGCAATTCGACCAACCGCGACGAAATGGCCAGGCCCAACCCGGTGCCTCCATACCGCCGGGCCATGGAACTGTCGGCCTGTTCGAAGGCGTGGAACAGGCGTTCGCGTTTTTCTTCGGCCACCCCAATGCCGGTGTCGCTGACGGCAACATGCAGCATCATTTCGTCTCCCAGTTGAGACTCGGGATGCACCCGCACCAGCACTTCCCCCTCGCTGGTGAACTTGATGGCGTTGCCCACGAGGTTGACCAGCACCTGGCGGAACCGGGTGGGGTCTCCCAGCACCCGTTCGGGAACTCCCGGATCGATCTCGGCGACCAGTTCGAGCTGCTTGCGGTGGGCCTGCATGGCCAGCGACTTGAGAGTGGTGCCAATGGCATCCCGCAGGGGGAACTCGACCTCTTCCAGATCGAGTTTGTCGGCCTCGATCTTGGAGAAATCGAGCACCTCGTTGATGAGCGCCAGCAGGCTCTCGGCCGATTCCTGCACGATCTTGAGCCACTCGCGCTGTTGTGGCGAGAGGGGGGTGTCGAGCACGAATTCGGTCATCCCGATGATGGCGTTCATGGGGGTGCGAATTTCGTGGCTCACGCTGGCGAGGAAGGCGCTTTTCGCCCGGCTGGCGGCCTCGGCGGCTTCTTTGGCCTGGTGCAGCTCGGCCTCGGCCTGCTTGTGGTCGGTGCTGTCGCGAAAGACCGCCACGCCCCCCCGCACCTGTCCGCCACTGTCGCGCAGGGGGGTGGCGTTGGCCGAGACCCAGATCCCCAGCGAGTCGGTGGGCCGGCGGAGGTACATTTCGATTTCGCGCGAGGCGAGACCGCGCATCGCCCGGGCCAGCGGCAGTTCTCCCACCTCGTAGGGGGTGACCATGTCGGGCAAGAACAACAGCGACTGCTCGGTCAGTTCCTCGGGAATGAATTCGCGGGGAACAGCCCCCAGAATCTCGCGGGCCGCGGGGTTGGAGATCAACATGCGGCCGCGGTCGTCGGTCACCACCACGCCGTCGGCGATGCTGTTGAGAATCGACTGCAGAATGCCCGCCTGTTCGCGCAGCCGCTGTTCCGAGCGGGCCAATTCTTCGGCCCGTTCCACCAGGGCGCGGCGGGTGCGGCTGCGCTCGATGGCATAGCGGATGGTCCGTTCGAGAATGACCGTCCCCACCTGCGACTTGACCAGATAATCCTGCGCCCCGGCATGCACCGCCTTCAGGGCCAGCTCTTCATCGTCGTTTCCCGACAGGATGACGATGGGCACACCGTGGGCCCCGCGCAGCAGGCGTTCGAAGGTGGCCAGCCCCTGCACATCGGGCAACTGCAGATCGAGCAGGATGGCATCGAAGCTGCGGGTCTGCAGCAGCCGCTCGGCCCCCCCCAGCCGGTCGGCGGTGTTCAGGACGAAGTCGGCCTGCCGAGAGTCGGCGAGGTACTCGGAGATCAGCAGAACATCGTCGGCGTTGTCTTCGACGAGCAGCAGTTCAACGCGCAGGCGGCTCATGCCACGCAGGACCAATCCAGAAGTTGCCTCGGAAACATGTCGCACCGGGAACACAGGCCGAGGCATTGTGGTCCCTCTACGCGAACCGGTCAATCCGGCCCGCGACAGCCGCGGCAACGCGGGCGACACTGGCCACACCGAGGTGCCGCCGGGTCGGAGCAGCGACGGAACCAACGCACGGGTCGCGCCGCTGCCGCGAACTGCCGGGGGCTCACGGACTGGCGCGGACGGAAGGGGGCGGACTGGCTGGGGCGGACTGACGGGGGCCCACTTGCCGCGGCGCACGGGTGGGGTCGTACCGATTGAATCACGCGGGACGCTGGCGTTGGGGCCGCCGCGCGCGGACATCCGGGGATGCGGACCCTGGGAGATCGCCGACAGGGTAAGAGCCGACAGGGCGAGAGCCGACGGGGGGGGCGGAAGACACGGCCCGGCGGCGGCGAGCGCTGGGCCGGGGTTCACGCGCTGGTTGGGGGGTGACAACGGGGCCGGGAACCGCACGGGGTCGCCGTTGTCTGTGGTCCCGACCGCATGGTATCATTCCCATGTTCGGCCGGGTGCTGTGGGTGCCTGTCGTCCGCCTCATTCTGAAGGGGGACGCACCTGCGACTGGCATGAGCGGGGACGGCATCGGCATGACAGGCTCCACTGGACTTCGCCAGGAAGTCCTGCACGTACTCAATCAACTGCGCAGCCGCATTCGTCGGTATGTCTTCCTGGAAGGGGTGGCCCTGGTCGCCTGCACGATTGGTTTGGCCTTCTGGATCTCGCTGAGTCTCGATTACCTGTTTGAGATGCCGCAGGGGCTGCGGCGGGTGCTGCTGGTACTGGCGGCGACGGCCGCGTTTGCCGCGTTCTTCTGGTACGTGTTTTTGCGGGTGATTCGCAGCCTGCGTCACCGTTCGCTGGCCCTGGTGCTCGAACGGCGGTTTCCCGAGTTGAACGAGCGGTTGATCACCGCGGTGGAACTGGCCGACCAGCCCGACACCGGCCCCCCCCTGACCACCGCCATGCTGGGAGAGACAGTGCGCGAGGTGCGCGGTGTGCTGGAACGGCTGAAGCTGGGGGACGTGTTCAATCGCGGACCCCTCTGGCGGGCGATCGGGCTGGCGGCGGGGCTCGCCGTCTCGATTGCCGGTTTCCGCTTCGCGTTTGGCGAGGTCTTCGACACCTGGTACCGCCGCAACCTGCTGTTCGCCGACGACTACTACCGCCGCGAAACCGACCTCAAGATTCAGGTCTTGGCCGACCCGGGCGAACGCCCGGTGGAATTCCGCGACGGAGTCTACAAGCATCCCCGCGGAGCCGATCTGGCACTGGCGGTTGAGGCGGTGGCCCCCAGTTTGGTGCCTCGGGAAGTGCAGTACAGCTACCGGGCGGTGGAAGCCTCGGCCTCGGGAGAGGGCTACATGACGAAAGTGGGCGAACGCCTGTTTCGTCAGAAGCTGGCCGGCCTGAAAGATTCGATCGAACTGCGGATTCGCGGGGGAGATTTCCGGACCCGGCAACCGCTGTTGGTGGAGGCGGTCGATCCGCCGCAGATCGACGGCATCGCCCTGCAGACCCTGTACCCCGCCTACACGGGGCTGAACGAAATCGACACCGACGGCAAGACGGCGCTGCGGTCGAAGGTCGACGTGTTGGGAGCCCAGGTCTCTTTGCCCGCGGGCTCAGAGCTGCTGCTGGAATCCCGCGTCAACAAGCCGCTGCTGGGGGTGCGGGTGCAGGCCGACCAGTGGGAATTGCAGTTGTCCCGCGAGGGGGCTTCCTTCCGCCCCGCCGACGCCCCGGCCGACACCCCCTACCGGCCACTCCCGCTGCCGATTCCCCCGCTGGCGGACGATGGCCGGCTATTCCGTTTGCCACTGCTGCTGACCGGCCTGTCGCAAGTGCCTCCCGGCGATGCTCCCACCGTTCCCCTGCGGCTGCCCGCCGACGCCCAACTGCGGTTCTGGCTGCACGACACCGACGAGATCCAGAGTGCCGAGCCTGCGCGGCTGACCATCTCGGCCATCCCCGACCAACCCCCGCAGGTGGATGTGCGGCTGAAGGGGATTGGCACGTCGATCACCCGGCAGGCGACCATTCCCCTGGTGGGGCAGATTCGGGATGCCGAGGAAAGCACCCAGGTGTATGGCGTGCTGGACGATTACGGCGTGCAGCAGACGCAGTTCGAGTACCGGATCGAGGGAGGGGCGGCCGCCCCAACCGAGGAATTCCGGACGCGGGCCTTCGGAGAAGCGGCAGGCGGACGAAAGGAACTGCCCGTCTCGGAGCGGTTCGCGGTGTTGGACCTCGATCTGGCGGTGGGGCAGAAGCTGGTCCTCAAGGTGACCGCGCGGGATGGCGACACGTTGACGGGTCCGCATGTTTCGTCGAGCAGCACCTACAACTTCCAGATTGTTTCGGACGACGAGTTGATCGCCCTGGTGGCGGTGAAGGAACTCAACATCCGGCGTCGATTCGAGCAGATTCTGGAAGAGGTGCGGAACACCCGCAAAGACCTGCTGCTGAATCGCACGCGCATGGAAGAGGCGCGGCCGCTGCGGGCCAAGGCGCAAGAGACCCGCACGCGGGAGGAGGCCGAGCGGCTGGCGGTGCTGGAGACCGCCGCGTTGACGTCGGTCGACCGGGGGACGTCGGGAGTGCGCAAGAACCACAACGAGACGCAGTCGATTGAAGAGGAGTTTCGGGACGTGCGGGATGAACTGGCGAACAACGCCATCCCCGATGTGCGTCCCATTCTCGAACGCATCGACACGGGCATTGTGGGCCCGCTGCACGAGGTGAACACGCTCGACTTCAACAACTGCGACGACCTGCTGGTGAAGCTGCGCGAGGCGCTCGAACGGCAGGAGGATCCACTGCCGCCGTTCGAAGCCGCCGCCGACGAACTGGGAGCCGTGATTGCGAAGCTCGAAAAAGTGCTGGCCCAGATGCTGAAGAATGAAGACTACAACAAGGTGTTGGAGATGCTGCGCGGTGTGATCCGCGGGCAGGAAGAGTTGAAGAAGCAGACCGAAGTCGAACGGAAGAGACGCCTCATCGAAGGCCTCAAGTGACCGCCAGGCCCGGGACCGCGCGGTGCCCCCAAGAGAACCGGAGTGCGAAGCATGACAGACGTGTCGCGGGGACTGCTGCGGAAGACCACCGGTCGCCAGCTTTGGCTGGCGGCCCTGTTGTTGCCCGGAGTTGTGGGACTGCCGCTTGGCGCGGTGGTGCCGGGGATGGCCCGGGCCCAACAGACACCCGGCGACACGCCCGCGGCCAAACCGGCGGACAAGGCCCCCGGTGAGACCGCCGGTCAGCCGGCGGGTGAGACGGCCGCCAATGAGCCTGCGGCCGGCGAAGAGGCTCCTGGGGGGGTGAAGCAGGCTTCGCTGAATTCGTCGCAAGAGTCGCTGCAGCGGCAGTACCGCCGCTTCGAAGAGGGGCTCTACCGGATTGCCGAGTCGCTGCGGAAGACCGATCCCGAGCGGGCCGACCTGCTGCTGCGGGCGATTGGCAAGAGCAAGGAAGAGCGGATTGTCACCCAGATGAATGAATTGTCGGCCCTGCTGCGCGACAAGAAGCTGGGGGACGCCATTGAAAAACAGGAAGACCTGATCGGCAACCTGCAGACCATTCTGGATCTGCTGCTGAGCGAAGATCGCCAGAAGGAACTGCAGGAAGAGCAAAAGCGGATCAAGGCGTACCTCGAAGAGGTCAACAAGCTGATCGGGAAGGAAAAGGGGAACCGGGCCGACAACGAACGGGGCGTTCCCAAGGAAGACGTCGAAGCCCAGCAGAAGAAGATCCGCGAGCAGACCGAACAACTGCAGCAGAAAATCACCAAAGACGACGCCGCCAAGAACGCCAAGAGCCAGGCCAAGCCGGGGTCCCGCCCCAGCGACGGTCAGTCGCCTGAAAAATCCGGAGAGGGCAAACCCGGCGAAGGCAAACCGGGGGACTCTTCCGAAGGGAAGCCCTCTGACCCCAAACAGGAAGAAGCCCAGCCGGGTGAACAAAAGCCGGGTGAGCAGAAGCCGGGTGAGAAAAAACCGGGCGACCAGGAGGGCGAGTCGAAGCCCTCGGAATCGAAACCCGGAGAAGCCAAACCGGGAGAAGCCAAACCGGGTGAATCGAAGCCGGGCGAGGCGAAACCGGGTGAGTCCAAGCCAGGTGAACAGTCGCCGGGGTCTCCCCAGTCGGGGCAGCCCTCTCCTCCTCAGCAGGGGGAATCGGGCCAGAGCGGACCGAAGACTCCCGGACGGGAGGAACTGGAACGGGCCCGCGAAGCGATGGAGCGGGCACTCGAGAATCTGAAGAAGAACAAACGGCAAGACGCCAGCGACGACCAGGACGACGCCGTGGCCGAGTTGCAACGCGCCAAGGAGAAGCTCGAAGAGATTCTGCGGCAGTTGCGGGAAGAAGAGAAAGAGCGGTTCCTGGCGATGCTCGAAGCGCGGTTCCAGCGGATGCTGGCGATGGAACTGCTGGTGTACGACGGCACGGTGAAGCTCTCGCGGGGCTCGGCCGCCGACCAGTCGCGGCAGTCGGCGCGCGGTCTGCAACTCGCCCGGCAACAGGACGAAATTGCTCTCGAAGCCACCAAGGCGGTCACTCTGCTGCGGGAAGAGGGAACGGCCGTCGCCTTCCCCGAGGCGGTCGAGATGATGCGGGACGACATGCGGCAAGCCGGCAAACGGCTCGAACGGACCGACGTCGGCGAGATCACCCAGTCGATCGAACGCGACATCATCGACGCACTCGAAGAGATGATCGACGCGCTGCAGAAGGAAATGGAAAAGAGCAAGAAGAAAGACCAGCAGCAGCAACAGCAGGATGGCCAGCAACAGGACCAGGAACTGGTCGACAAGCTGGCCGAACTGAAGATGCTGCGGACCCTGCAACTGCGGATCAACAACCGCACCCGCCGCCTGGGACGCGAGGTGGAGGGGGAACAGGCCGAGGCCGCCGAGGTCATCGACCAACTGCAAGACCTGGCCGAACGCCAGGCCCGCGTGCAGAAGGCCACCTACGACATTTCCACCGGCCGCAACAAGTAACCTGCCCCCCGTTGCTGCGCCCCACTTGAGTCAATCACTTCGCGAGACCCGTGGCATGACATTCCGCACTGTTGCTTGGCGAACCGCCCTGTTGCTGCTGGCCCTGGCGGCGAATGGCAACCCCCGGCTGAAGGCTCAAGAGGCCCCTCCTGGATCTCCCGCTGCGGCCGAGACCGCCCCGCCGGGCGATCGCCCCCCCGCGAAACCGGCGGCCGTCGAGCTGGTCTCGCCCCCCACCGCGGAAGTGGTGCGGGGAAAAATGACCGCCTGGCTGGCCGCCCGCGGCAAGGCGGACGAGGCCACCGCCAACCGGCTGGCCCAACTCTGGGCGTTTGGCGAGCAGGTTCCCACTCCGGAAGAGCTGTTCCAGCGCACCATCGTGACCTTTCAGGAGTTTGATCCCGAGGTGCAGGCCCTGGTGTCGCAATGCGATCTGACCTCGGCCTCACTGGCGGTTCCCCCGGCCCCGCTGCTGCAGCGCAACGCCGAGGGAGCGTTTTTCACCTCCAACATCGCCCTGTACTTCGGCCACTACCTGGTGCAGCGGCAGATGTACGACGAGGCGTTGGCACTGCTCGATACCGTTCCCCTGGCCGAGGTGGTCGACCCGGCCACACTGCTGTTCTGCAAGGCGGTCTGCCAGCATCACCTGCTGCAGAAAGAGCCGGGGCTGACCACGATCGACCAATTGCTGAAGAACACCACCGGTGTGCCCCTGCGGTACGCCACCCTGGCGGGGCTGATGCAATACGACCTGCAATCGCTGCAGGACAAGTCGCTCGACGAAGTGGCCCGGCGGATGTTTGACGTCGAACGCCGGCTGTCGCTCGCCCGCACGGGAGAGAAAGTGCAGAAGCGTGAGGAAGAGATCATCACCCAGCTCGACGAGATCATCAAGAAGATCGAAGAGCAGCAGGGTGGAGGTGGGGGCTCGGGAGGGAACAGCAACAAATCTTCGGCCCCCGCGCAAGACAGCGTGGTGAAGGGCTCGACCGCCCCCGGCAATGTCGATCCGAAAAAGTTCAAGAACACCGGAGAGTGGGGCGACCTGCCTCCCAAAGAGCGCAGCAAGGCGAAGGAAGACATCGCCCGGAAGTTCGGGGCCCACTATGCCGAAGCGGTCGAGAAGTTCAATCTCAAGCAGGCGGGCCGCCCCGCCCGAAAGGCCAAGCCGTGAGTGCGCTGGTTTGGAGCCTGGCCCTGACCGCTCTGCTGGGTGCGGTCCCTGCCGAGGTCGAGACTGTCTCGAGCGAGCGGTTGACCGGAGAGCTGCTGGAGCTGAACGACCAGGGAGTGAGCCTGAAGATCGGGGACGAGACCCGCGTCATTCCCACCCCCCAGGTGCTGGAGATCCGCCGCGCTCTACCGGTGGTCCCTGTGCCTCCGGGACCGCGGGTCGAACTGCTCGACGGCACCCGGCTGACATGCAAAGACATCACCATTCTGCGCGATCGGGCCACCCTCACTCTCCCTTCCGAAGCACAGGTGCAGATTCCGGCCAGCCGGTTCACCTCCATTCGCCTGGGAGAATCGACCCCCACTCTGGATGACGCCTGGAAAGCCCTGCTGCAGCGCGAGCGGAAGAATGACCTGCTGGTGGTGCGGAAAGACGATGTGCTCGACTTCGTGCCCGGCGTCGCGGGAGCCCTGGGCGAGAAGATTGTGTTTCTGGTCGATGGCGAGGAACTGCCGATTGCCCGCGACAAGGTCTATGGCATCATCTACCGGCCGCGGAATGCTCCAGCCGCCAAGATCGCCTGCCAAATCGGGCTGGCGACGGGCGATCTGTTGCAGGCGAGCGCCGTCTCGCTGACTGCCGGCGAGTACCGGGTGAAGTTGGCGGGGAATGTCGAACTGCGGCTGCCGATCGATCTGGTCTCGGGGCTCGACTTCAGTGCGGGGCGGGTGAAGTACCTTTCGCAACTCGACCCCCGCGACAAGAAGCTGGTCCCGCTGTTTGATCTGCCCCGGGATGTCGAGCGTGACCGGTCTGTCCTGGGATCTCCACTGACGCTGGGGGGCCAGGTCTACGTACGAGGATTGGGGCTCTTTCCCCAAACCCGACTGCGTTACCGGATTGCCGGGGAGTACGCCCGGTTTCGGGCGGTGGCCGGAATCGATGATGCCGCCCCCCGCCTGAAGACCTCGGCCCTGCTGCGGATTTCGGGGGATGGCCGCTCGCTGTTTGAGGCCGAGTTCGCCCCCGGCGAGCCCCCCCGCCCCATCGACCTCGACCTGGCTGGGGTGCGTGAATTGGAGATTCTGGTCGACTTTGGAGCCGACCAGCTCAACATCGGCGACTTTCTCGACCTGGCGGACGCCAAGCTGACCAAGTGATGCATGGCCCCCTGGATTCCTACTCTTCCCGCCTCTCGCTCTTATGACCCGGCAACCCACTGCTCTGCCTGAGATTTCGCGTCGTGACTGGCTGCGTACCGCCACGCTGGCGTCACTGACCACGCTGCTGAACGGGGGCACCACGGCACAGGGGGCGGCCGATGCCGACGTGCTGGCCGAACAGGCAGCCCGGGTGGCGGTGGTGCAGAAGTGCGCTCCGTCGGTAGTGGCGATTTTTGGTCCGGGAGGGGGAGGTGGCGGTTCGGGCGTGCTGATCACCCCCGATGGCCTGGCCCTGACCAACTTCCACGTCACCAGCGGGGCGGGTGACTTCATGAAGTGCGGCCTGAACAATGGCGAGTTGTACGATGCCGTCATTGTGGGGATCGATCCCACTGGAGACGTCGCGCTGATCAAGCTGTTTGGCCGGGACGACTTTCCCGTCGCCACTCTGGGAAACAGCGATCAACTCGTGGTGGGAGAAGCGTGTTACGCGATGGGGAACCCGTTTCTGCTGGCCACCGATTTCTCCCCCACGGTGACCTACGGAATCATCAGCGGACTGCACCGCTACCAGGGACCGGCCGGGACCTTTTTGGAATACACCGACTGCATCCAGGTCGACGCCTCGATCAATCCGGGAAACTCGGGGGGGCCGTTGTTCAGCGCCACGGGAGACCTCGTGGGAATCAATGGCCGGGGCTCGTTTGAAAACGGGGGGCGGGTGAACTCGGGGGCGGGTTACGCCATTTCGATCAACCAGATCAAGCACTTCCTCGACCACCTGCGGGGAGGGCTGATTGTCGACCACGCCACACTGGGTGCGGCGGTGGCCACGAAGGACGACGGTTCTGGGGGGGTGACGAACATTCGCGATTCCAGCGAGGCCTTTCGGCGGGGCCTGCGGGTGGATGACGAAATCGCCTCTTTCGCG
>JBKCTR010000961.1:0-4021 GCA_046318755.1 Planctomycetaceae bacterium | reverse complement strand
GCGCTCTGGCTGGTTGACGACCGGACCGAAGACCAAGCAGTTTGAGCAGTTGTTCGCCGAAAAGGTGGGTGTGAAGCACGCGATTGCAGTGAACTCATGCACTGCGGCTTTGCATCTGGCGCTTGAGGCGATTGGGGTGGGCCGGGATGACGAGGTTTTGGTGCCGACGATGACGTTCGCCTCCACGGCGGAAGTGGTCGTCCACTTGGGAGCGAAGCCCGTTCTGGTTGACGTGTTGCCAGACACCCTGGCAATTGATCCCGCGCTGATCGAAGCCAAGATCACCCCACGAACAAAAGCCATCATGCCGGTGCACTATGCCGGCCAGCCTGCGGACATGGACCCAATCCTCGACTTGGCAAAACGACGTGGGCTGAGGGTCATTGATGACGCTGCCCACGCCATTCCGGCCGCGTACAAGGGGCGCCCAGTCGGAATTCTGGGTGATGTGACCGCCTTCTCGTTCTACGCCAACAAGACGATCACGACTGGCGAAGGGGGGATGATCACCACGAAGGACGACGCTCTGGCCGACCGGATGCGGATCATGTCGCTGCATGGCATCAGCCGTGATGCCTGGAAGCGTTTCAGTGCCGAGGGGTCGTGGTTTTACGAAATCACGGCTGCTGGCTACAAGGACAACATGACCGATGTGGCTTCGTCACTTGGCATCCATCAATTGGCGCAGTCCGAGGAGTTCTGGAAGGCACGTAGTGAGCGGGCCGCTTGGTATACCGAACTCTTGGCCGACATCCCGGAAGTGGCCACTCCTCCGTTGCTCCCGAATGTTCAACACGCTTGGCACCTCTACGTGATTCAAGTCCAGCCCGAACGACTTTCGATCACCCGGAATCAGTTTATCGAAAAACTGAATGCGGCCGGGGTCGGTACCAGTGTGCACTACACCCCGTTGCACCTGCACCCCTATTACCGGGATGTCTGGGGCTACCGACCTGAGGATCTTCCGGTCGCTCGGGATGCGTATCAAAAGATCATTTCCCTGCCACTGTACCCTCGGCTGACACGATCCGATCTCGAAAAGGTCGTGGATGTCATCGCGTCGATTTCCCGGGAGAACCGGCGGTGATCAAGCGGTTGTTCGATGTGGTGGCCTCGGGTTGCGGACTGCTGCTGCTGTCACCGGTCTTCGTCCTCTGTGCCTTACTGGTGAAGTTCACGTCGAAAGGACCTGTTTTTTTCCGTCAGGAAAGAATGGGCCGGAATGGCCGACCATTCCAAATCCTGAAGTTTCGCTCGATGGTTCAGGAGGCTCCCAAACTCGGTGGGGCATTGACCGCCGGACATGATCCGCGGGTCACCAAGGTTGGTGCGGTCCTGAGAAAGTTGAAACTGGACGAATTGCCCCAATTGATCAACGTTTTGAAGGGGGAAATGAGTTTCGTTGGGCCCCGGCCGGAAGTGCGAAAGTACGTCGAGAAATATCCCCAGGATTACGCCGAACTTCTGAAGGTTCGACCCGGTATCACCGACATCGCCTCATTGAAATACCGTCACGAGACCGAGATCCTCGGGACGTATGCCGATCCCGAACGGGCCTATGTCGAGGTCATCCTTCCCGACAAGATCGCCCTTGGCAAAGAGTACATCCAACGCTCGTCGTTGGCGTTCGATCTGAAACTGATGATCATGACAGTTCTTCGCATGTCGGAAGCCGGGCCGCCGCAGGTCGCCGACCGCTCTTCATCGACCAGCGTTTGACTTCTTGGCAAACACGATCGCGAGTGGCAGTGGCACCACCCTTCTGACGTGCTGATTTCGGAACGGTCGACGTGAACTCGGTTGCTCAGATCAGCTCTGCGATCGGCCGCCCCGAAGGAAGAATTGGCATGGGGCGCCCCCGGTAATCGGGGTAGGACCTCTCGGGGTCGATGCCCAAGTGCCGAAACACAGTGGCCCAGAGGTCGTTGGGACTCAGCGGCCGCTCTTTGGGAACTTCTCCCCGAGAGGTGGTTGACCCAATCACCTGCCCCATCCGCAGGCCACCTCCCGACACGATCAGGCTCATGGAGTTGGGCCAGTGATCACGTCCCGGCTGCACAACCCCGGTTTGAGAGCCTTTGACATTTTCAATTCTCGGCGTTCTGCCAAATTCACCGGTCACCAGCAGCAAAACGCGACGATCCAAGCCGCGTGTGTACAGGTCTTCGATCAAAGCGGTGACGGCCTGGTCGTACAGGGGAAATCGCACTTGGGCATCATCGAAGAGATGGCAGTTGACGGCGTGCGAGTCCCAGTTGTAGGTCCCCTGTTTCAGCCAGGACACACCCGATTGATAGGGGTTCTCCAGAACCACGGTGACAAAACTGCAGCCCGCCTCAACCAGGCGTCGTGCCAGTAGCGCCCGAGATCCCCACGCATGACGTCCATAGCGCAGTTTCGTTTCTTCCGCCTCGACTGAGAGGTCAAACGCCGCTCGGGTGGCATCGCTGGTCAACAATTCGGCGGCCCGTTTTTGAAACTCATCCGAAGCCTCCATGGTTCCGCGACGGTCCACATCCCGACGCATCTGATCGAACCTGTTCAACAGGGCAAGACGATCATCCAGTCGAGTGGACAGGCTCTGATCCAAGGTGATGTTGGGCACCTGAAAATTGCTTTGGGACGGATCGCCGGGGATTGCAAAGGGGACATAAGCCGCTCCCAGGTAAGCGGCTCCGAAAGAAAACACATCCACGCCGTCCCGGCCGCCATCGGTGAAGGAAACATAGTTGGGCACTCCGCGGCGATTCCCTTCGCGGGCCTTGGCGACGTAGGACGGTGCCGCCGGGAAATCGTTCACAAATCCGGTGGGTTCGAGAGGATCTCGGCCTGTCATGAACCGTTTGTGTCCTCCCCCGTGATCGGCGAACTGATGCGAGATCGAGCGGATGACAGTGTATTTGTCGGCGCACGCAGCATGCCTGGGCATCAATTCGCAGACATCCAGGCCGGGGACCCGCGTGGCAATCGGAGCGAATTGCCCGCGGTACTCCACCGGAGCTTCGGGCTTCATGTCGTACATGTCGAGATGCGGGGGGCCGCCAGGAAGCCAGATAAAGATCACCGCAGTGTCTTCGGATCCCAAGGTCTCCCCACTCGCGGCTTTCAGTCTGAAAAGGTCCGCCAGTGAGAATCCTCCGGCCCCCAGGATGCCCGCCTGCAAAAACCCCCTGCGCCGTACCGGACCAGGGCAATTCCTATCCGCCAAAAAACCTGGATTCGACGCGGTCATCGGCTGAATTCCTGTGACTGCTTCCAGAGAAGGTCAGGCCGGAACACTCCCGCTCGACGACATCTCTCTGGATCCAGAGGCTATCCGGACTCTGTTCAAGAAGCAAGTGACCCCAACTGGTGTTCACTGGTGGTCTCGTGGCTGAAACGGACCCTGACAACGCTTTGGTTTCAGCAAGCGCTCGCGTGCGATGTGTGATCAACCAGGAATCTCGAAGAGGCAATTGCCAATCATTCCAGGAAATCGACGGGGACCGGGTTGTGATCCGCCGTCGGCAGCGCGGTCCCCCCAGCTGGCGAATCGACCGATGGCGAGCTCCAACCACGCTGTGATGAAACCTGCCGCCAATCCGATTCCGGCAATGCCTTGCTTGGTTATGGTTCCGCTTCCGCTTGGGAGGAAACATGGATCCAAGATCACAAGCGGGGGGCTTGGCGAGGAGCCGAGCAGACAGTTTGCGTGGATCAACTCCCAGCAGCAATCGCCACTGAGGCTTCTGGAAGCGGTTCTCCTGATGGTGCAAACTCTGGGAAGCGAGACTTTCTCGGTGAATCTCACCTCACCCCAGACAACCACGAGGTTCGGAATCCCAGCAGTTGTGTTGGAGTCATGAGTGAAAGTCCCCCCATCGGGCCCCCGTTCCATTCCGGCAATTCGAGGGGGCTTCTATCATCGAGCGACAGCATCCCCGTTCACAAAGTCCTGGTGGGGGCAATTCGTGTGGGATTGAATTGGTCATTCCCCGGATCGGCGGGTCAGCCCTGGAGGTTCCCAGTTGGAAGTTCATCA
>JBKCTR010000960.1:0-3284 GCA_046318755.1 Planctomycetaceae bacterium | reverse complement strand
CGCCGCACATCGCGAATCCCCACCCGAACCGCAATGAAATCGTACAGGGCGGGGGTCGCGCTGGGGGGCCACAGGGTCCCCGACGCCTCGGCCAGCCAGCCCAGATAGAGCCCCATCAGCCCGGTCAGCAGCGCGTAGGTGGGAGTAATGAAATGGGCCAGGGCGAACAGGACGCTGGCGAGCGGCAGCCCGAGGACCGGCTGCAAGGCTCCCCGGAAGAGCAGCTCCTCTCCCAGTCCCGCCAGCAGGGCGACGACAGCCAGTTCGAGCAGGGTGCACTGGGCAAGTGCCGGCCCCAACACCCCGTTGAGGAACTCTCCCACCCGGCGCAGCGGCTTCCAGGGAATCGCCCGCACGATCACCAGGCAGATCAGCGGGGGGACCGTGGCGACAATGCCCCAGAGCAGCCCCCGTCCCGGCTGTCGCAGCAAGTCGGCAAGAGAGGCTCCCCAAAACCAGGCCCACAGCACGGCCAACGGCACCAGCCCCGCTTCGAACGGGATGGCCAGCCTCAAAAACCGGATACGGTCGAGGGGGGGTTGAGGGACGGACACGGGGCGACAACCGGACGGAAAACCTGGGGGTCAGTCCGGAGTCTACCGACGCTGATCCGGGGCGACCACCTCCCGGGACGGCCCACCCGGGTGTGGGCGCGGGTCGGGCCCGGCCGTTTCCTGATGGACGGGAGGCGACACAGCCCCTCCCCAATCTCCCGGCCTCATTCAGCCCGATTCCATTTGCCTTCGAGTCGTGACATCGATAACATGATTCTTGCACTCAAGTTGCATAAGTCGTTGACAAGCGATTTGTCTCGAATTGCAACCCAGCGGATCACGTGTCGATGGCGGAGAGTGCTGGTGTGGGTGGGTGCCCAGTCAGAGTTGGCAGTCAGGTCAGCAGGCGGAACCGTGGGGGTTTTGGCATGAGACAACGTCGGATGCGTCGGGGTTTTACCCTGATTGAATTGTTGGTGGTGATTGCAATCATTGGCATTCTGGTGGCCTTGCTGCTCCCAGCCGTGCAACAGGCGCGTGAGGCGGCCCGCCGCACCCAGTGCAAGAACAACCTCAAGCAGTTGGGCCTGGCCCTGCACAACTACCACGATACCCACAACATGCTTCCCCCAGCATGGGTCGGAGTCGATCCCCAATTGATGACTGCCGCGGTCCATGGGTTCAACGGGTGGGGGTGGGGCGCGAAGGTGCTGCCCCAACTGGATCAGTCCCCGCTTTACAGCCGGATCAACTTCAGCCAATCGGTCCTCGAACCTCAGAATCTGGAGATTCGCGGCACCCCCCTGGCGGTCTTCCGTTGTCCCTCCGACAGCGGAGGACAGAAGTTCACCATCCTCTCCCACGAGGATGAGTCACCGCTGGCGGAATTGGCGACCGGCAACTACATCGGCAATTTCGGGACGACCGAGATGCACGAATGTGAAGAACTCCCCCCCGGAGTGACCTGCCAGGGAAATGGGGTGCTGTTTCACAACAGTTCCCTGCGGCTGGGGGATGTGCTGGATGGGCTGACTCAGACATTCATGGTGGGAGAGCGCCGAACGGTTGAAAACCTCGGCTGGTTCTCCACCTGGGCGGGCCACATTCCCGAGGGAGAAGAGGCCGCCCAACGGATCCTGGGCTCGACCGACCACACTCCCAACCATCCCGACAACCACTTCGACGATTTCGGCAGCAATCACGTGGGGGGAGCTCATTTCCTGCTGGGAGACGGCAGCGTGCGGTTCATCAGTGCCAATATCAACCACGCCACCTATCTCTCCCTGGCAACCCGCGCAGGAAGGGATGTTCCCGGAGAGTTCTAAGTCACTGCGGCGACTGCGTACGGAGGCGGAATTCGCCCCCTGTCGACTGGCATTCAACAAGACCGACGTCCGTCATGACGTCGGTCTTGTTTTTTGATAAGACCAGCAGACCGGCCCGGGGTGCGGGCCCCCTCCTGATCTTAACGGGTCCGGCGCAGGGCCTGGGCAGAGAGCCAAGTCACGAGACCCAGCCCCGCCAGCACGCAAGTGCCCGGTTCGGGGATCAACGGGGGGAGCGGATCCCCCAGATTGGCCGCGTACAAGGCAAACGCCCGGTCGCGCGGAATCTGGGTCAGGCTGACGCCGTATTGCTCCTGCGCGGAGTAGTTGTCTCCCCCCTGACCCGAGGTCCACAGCCATTCGGGCGGAGCCCCGGAGGCAAACGAGACAATCGAGAGCCAGTAGGTGGTCCCGGGAGAGGCACTGAAGCTCGACTGCAGGTTGGCACTGTAGTTGCGGATCTGGACCGGGTCGCCATTGAAGGTCGAATTCCCCACGATGGTCGACTTCACACTGGTCAGCAGGATGGGTCCCGCGACGAGTGTGCCGGGCAGCCCCAGGTTGTTCTGGAAGAACCCCACCTGAAAGCTGGTGGTGTTGGGGGCGGGGGGATTGGCATTGTGATTGAGACGATTCCAGTAAAAGCCCTGCCAGGTCAGTTGGCTGATCGTGCCGCCACCCGCGAGCGAGAAATCGTCGTAGGTTTGGTACTGCGCCCCCGAAGCCTGGTTTTGAGAGACGGCGGCGTTGTAGAGGCCGGGATATTGCGGGGCCTGGTTGAAGAGAATGGTCGCCGCGTGAAGCGAGTTGGCTCCCCACAGAACGAGCCCGAGAATCAGAGCCGTCCGAACACTGGTCACACTGCGCACTTGCATGGGTTGCCTCCGAAGATTGAGGGTCGATTGGGTTGAATCCGGACCGGGTTGATGTGGGTCGTGGGGGGACAGGATCGCGACGACCCACCTACAAATCGGCGCGACCGCCAGTGCGAGCGATGTGCCGAGAAACGTCAGCAGCGAAATCATGGCAGGCCAGAAAAACCAACTCGCCGGGATCCACCGCCCAACAGCGGTCAGAGTGAGACAGGCGGCCAGACTGACATAGAAAGCGACCGTACACCAGGTCAACCAACCCAGGGAGCGCCAACTTGCGGACGGCACGGCGACTGGCGGGGGGACGGGGTCCGGCTCGAAGTCATCTGACAACTGGAATTCGAACGGGATTTCCTCTGGCTCTGCCGCCCGAGGAGGCTTCACAACCACGGCGGGCACCCACACGTTTGTCCGGCGTCTCATCGCTCAGTCTCTCTCATTGTGGAACGGGTTGCTGTGGACTCGGCCCTACGGGAACCGGATCTGAACAGTGTTCGAGGTCGCGCGGCGGATGGCAACAGGGTCTCCCTGCATTTTGGCGGATGGTGTTTGCATTCGCTCGGGATGGGGGATTGCCGCGATCTCCCTGGCTG
>JBKCTR010000959.1:0-1974 GCA_046318755.1 Planctomycetaceae bacterium | reverse complement strand
CCGAGAGCGGGCACCAGGCCTCCCAAGAGTCCCCAGACCAAAACCCAGACAAGACAACAACGCGACATGAACAGGCTCCCGATCGGAGTGACTGGCAGGCGGGTTTCGGAGCGTTGGGACAGGCTGACCGGACGTTGGTCGATGGCGATCCCACGGCGTTCCAGATTCTAGTCACCCACCCAGGGATTGGGTAGCCGCCTGTTCTCAAACCGGTCCGTTGGCAGCCGGTCCGCGGCGCACGTAAAATCGAGGAGTTGCCCACAGCGTCCCCCGGCGTGCCCCCCTCGCTTCCCACCGACCACCACGGTCAAATCCTGCCATGCCCCACCCTGCCCCGGCCGGTCCTCCGTCGCGTCGTCAATTTCTGCAGGCCACCGCCGCGGCTGCCGCCACCTTCGCCGCCCCCGCGTTTGTCGGGGCGACCGACAAGTCGGGCAGCAAGCCAGTCATCGTCGGCTCGGGGGCCCACCAATACGAATGCCACCACAATTGGGGAGTGCTGCCCGAGGGGCTGGCCTGGGGCGAGACCCACGGGGTCGCCATCGACGAGGCGGGCTTCGTCTACATCAAACACCGCAGCCACACTCCCGAACCGGTCGATGCCGTGGTGGTCTTCGACCCCTCGGGCAAGGCGGTGCGGTCGTTCGGCAAAGAGTATCACCACGGGGGCCACGGCATCGACATTCGCCGGGAGGGGAACGAAGAGTTTCTCTACCTGTGCGACGTCTACAACCGGCAGTTCCTGAAGACCACCCTGGGGGGCGAGCAGATCTGGAAGCTGTGCTACCCCTTCGAGTCGGGGAAGTACCAGAAGGTCGGGCAGTTCAACCCCACCAATGTCGCGTTTGGCCCCGATGGGGGGTTCTACGTGGTCGACGGGTATGGTTCACACTATGTGCACCAGTTCGATGCGAACGCCCGTTGGATTCGCAGTTGGGGGGGAATGGGGAAAGAGCCGGGGCAACTGCAGACACCCCACGGCATCATCCTCGACAACCGGCCGGGGCGCACGCCCAGCCTGGTGGTGGCCGACCGGGCCAACAACCGGCTGCAGTACTTCACCCTCGACGGCCAGCACCTGGGATTTGTGCTCGACCCGAAGCCCGAGCACACCTTCCCCGCGCATTTCGACATTCGCGGGACCGAACTGCTGGTCCCCGACCTGTTCGCGCGCGTCTCGATCTATGACGTCGAAAATCGCCCGATCGTGCATCTGGGCTACGACCCGCAATGGACCGAACGGGTCAAGGGAGACATGTTCGCCCTGCGAAAAGACCCCAAGAGCTGGGAGGCGGGCAAGTTCGTCCACCCCCACGACGCCTGCTTCGACCGCGACGGGAACATCTACGTGGTCGAATGGGTCCCCACCGGACGGGTCACCTTCCTGAAGAAGGTCTCGTAACGCCGCGCTGGTCAGCCCCTGCGTGCCATGCCGACCCGCTCAGGGTGCCGCCAACAGCGGGCTCAGCCGGTTGGCGTCGGTGAATACCCCTCCCCGACAGACAGTTTTTCACATCGCCGCGGTGGCAGACTCAATCTGCCGGTGCCCCACGACGGGCCAACAGCGCGATCGCCGCACCGAATGGTCGCAGATTCCCGTCCCCCCACCACCGCCAAGCCATCACCGCGCGAACAGTTCCTCCAGCCGGTCGAGGTGCGGGGCCTTCTCGGAGGGCTCCAGAAAGCTCGATTCGAGGCTGTTCCGCTGCAGGGTGTAGGCGTCGTGCCGGGGGAGGGGCAGTGCGCCCAGGCTCTCACGCAGGTTGTCGTTCACATAGCCGCCGAAGTAGGCCGGGTCGTCGGAGTGCACACTGGCCCGCAGACCGGCCCCCAGCAGCCGGGGAAGATTGTGCTGGGCCAACGTGTCAAACACCCGCAGCTTCACATTCGACAGCGGGCAGACCGTCAGCGGGATCCGGTCGCGCACCAGCCGGTCGACCAGCACTGGATCGTCCAGACAGCGCACCCCATGAT
>JBKCTR010000958.1:0-5649 GCA_046318755.1 Planctomycetaceae bacterium | reverse complement strand
ATTGTGGACCAATGATTTCGCAAACACTTCGGTCGCACGTGTGCTCAGCCTGGTGTAGGCGTTGCGTCGGCGTGCGCTGCGCGCGGGGGAGGGCGCTTAACGCGCGGTCTCGACGAAAATGTCTGCTGGCCGCCTTCTGATAGGATATCCATTTCGAATGCCGCGCCCACCGGGAGTTCGGCTGGCGATGTTGGCAGACGGCATGAACGATATTGCAATCTGGACACGACCTGCGAAAGACTTCTACCGGCCGCAGCAACGCTTCCAACCCAAATCAATGATGCTCGAACCCGGTGGATAGACCGGCTTATCACTCTCAATGCGCCCCAAACAGCACAGCGCACATCGAAATCCAAAATTCTGCCGATTCGTCAACCATGCCCGCTTTCGGCCCAGGCGGCGAAGCCGGAACGGGGTGTTGGCGATTGGACAGACGCGTACAATCGTGGTCAGGGGGCCAACGGGAGTCGGGGCGGGAGTGGGTCAGTCCAGGGGTTGGGGGAGGGCGAGCATGTTGGAAGCGGACGTGGTGGAACTGTTGCGGCGGGTCCGGGCGGGGGACCGGGGGGCGGAGGGGCCGTTGTATGCCCGGCTGCGGGAGATGGTCGCGGGGATGCTCGCCCGGCACCTGCGGGGGACCGATCTGCAGCGAATCTGCGATCCCTCCGATGTGCAGCAGTCGGTCTTGCTGCAGTTCGACAAGGGGGTCCGGCAGAACCAATGGACCGTCGAAACCACCGACCAGTTGCGGGCCCTCGTCTGGACCATGGCGCTCAACAAGCTACGCGAGGTCGCCCGGCGCGAGCAGGCCCGCCGGTACAAAGACGGGGCGGGCGAGCCGGCCCGCCGGGCCCCCTTCGAACTGGTCGACGAGCTGGTGGCCGCCGGGGCCAGCACCCCCAGCGAGCGCTTCGTGGCCAACGAACTGCTGCTGTACCTGCGCGAGAAGCTGCCCCCCGACCTGCAGGCCCCCCTCGACTTGCGACTGCAGGGAGCCACCTGGAAGGAGATCGCCGCCCAACTGGGGCGCAAAGAACATGCTCTGCAGGTCAAATTCACCCGCCATCTGCTCAGCCTGATGCAGGCCTGGGATCTGGAGGGGGGCGATTCCGGAACGACCGCCGAGACGCTCGATTAGTTTCCCCCCACCGCCAGCCCCGAACAGCCGGAGCATTCGCTCCGCGCGTCTTGCATTCGGTGGAGCGGGTCTTTATTGTGAAATTCCGTCGGGTTGGCTGGACGGGGGATGAATACTGCGGGAGAGAGGGCCGGGGCTGGATCGCGATGGCAGCGCGACTGGGGTGAGCCAGATTGCCAGATGTTGTTATTTGTTGGATGGATGCCGCACGGCGGCGGCGCGGTGCAGACCTGCGGAGAGCCGTTGGTCGCCGGTTGCCCGGGCACCAGGGCCGGGCAGCGGCAATCTCGGATTGGGTGCGCAGAGCCCGTTGGACCGGCCACTCGCCCCTTGGTGTCCCCCTGTTTCGGAAGCCTCCCTTCACGGAGCGCACGCCATGGAACCTTCACTGCTCACCAATCTGCTGGAAGCCCAGGAAAGCGCCTGGAATGAGCAGCGGCGGGTGACGGTCGAGGAATTGCTCTCGCAACTCGGTTCCGGGTTCGAAGCGGG
Source organism: Planctomycetaceae bacterium (assembly GCA_046318755.1). GTDB lineage: Bacteria > Planctomycetota > Planctomycetia > Planctomycetales > Planctomycetaceae > UBA10511. Next base: position 4,019 of record JBKCTR010000958.1, on the reverse strand, counting down.
CAACCTCGTGTGTGAGCTGGTGATTGGGGAAATCATGCTGCGCCGCCGGGCGGGGGACCGCTCCGATCTCAGCTCCGAGATCCGCAGCCGGTTTCCCTCACTCCCCGCCTACGTCTTCGAGATGGCGGCCCGTCCGGAACTGGCCAGTGTGCTTCCCCTGGAATCGACTCTCCGCGGCATGGCGGATACGGCGGTCGAAATCCCGGTCGTCGCCGGAGGGACGCAGGCCGCCGACGCTCCCGCAGTTCCCGGTTACACCCTGCTCCAGAAGATTGGCGAAGGGGGGTTTGGCGATGTCTGGATCGCCCGCAACCAGCTCGACGGCAGCCCCTGTGCCGTGAAGGTGCTGACCCGCCACATCGCCGCCGAAGTGGGTTCGCTGCAGGCCTACCAGTCACGCGGTGCGGAACATACCCACCTCATCACCATCCGGCATGCGGGAGTCGCCCAGGGGGTGTATCACTACGTCATGCCCCTGGCGGACCGGCTCGACACCCCGCACAGCCCCGCACTGGGCGATTATTACATTCCCTTTTCGCTGCGGCACTGGCTGTCGTACGAGGGGCCCGTCCCGGCGGAGACCGTGGTCGACCTGCTGCGGCAGGTGCTGTTGGGCCTGCAGGAACTGCACCGGCAGTCGCTGGCGCATTGCGACATCAAGCCCGACAATCTGCTGCGCGTGGGAGGAGTCTGGAAACTGGCCGACATTGGGCTGGCCTCCAATCAGTCGGGCACGGGGGAACGGCGGGGGACCCGCGCGTACTGGCCCCCACAGGTGGTCGAACCCCGGGCGGCCGATCTCTACGCCCTGGGGGTGACGGCGTTTGTGGCGGTGACGGGCCGGCGGCCGCAGGAGTTCCAACCCGCCCAGAGTGCGGCCCTGGCCAAATCGCTGCGGACAAGTGCCGGGCGGCGATTGTCCCGGGTGATCGCGCGGGCGTGTCACCCGCGGCCCGAACGACGGTACCCGTCGGCGGCCGCGATGCTGGACGATCTGCTGGCCACCTCGACGATCATTCCCGTCTCACTGGCCGCCGGAGTTGTGTCGCTGGGATTGCTGGTTGGGTGGCCTCTTCTAATGGGTGACGACCCTGCGCAACAAGATGGGAAAGCCCATCTTGACCGGCCACTTCGCGAATATCCCCTGGAGCAAACGATCGAGCAGGACCGGTTGGAGGAGACCGCGCGGGAAGTGCGGGAGGCGTTGCGGCAAAAGAACGACCAGGAGGCGCGGCGCCGTGTGAAGGAGTTCCTCGCGGCGCGGCGCGAGGTCCCCGACGATGTGCTGCGCGAAGCTGTGATCGACGAACTGCTCTGGGTCATGGATGATCCTCTGAAGACGGAGGAGCGGAAGCGACTGCTGTCGACCTGGGAACTCCGGCCGCTTTCCCCCAACTCGCTCAGCGAATTGAAATATCAGCGCTACAAGCTGTCGGTCCGCGAGCGGTATGCAGCGCAGATTCCCGTGCATCTGGCGCTGTCTCAGTGCGAGTTGGCCCGGATGCTGTTGAATCTGGCCGAGATTCCCCAAGACGCGCGTGATGCCGAGAAGTTGGCCGACTCGGCCCGGCAACTGCTGCGGGAAAGATTTGCCGGGATTTTTCCCGATGCGGACACCATGCTGGTCAACCTTGCCGAAGTGCGCTGGGCCGAGTACTGGCGTCTGGAAGCGCAGCGACGGCAGGGGACGAGGCCCATCGTGGACCAGGCCCGGGAAGAGTGCCGCGAGCGGCTGCGCTGGTGGAGCGACCGGGGTCTGAATGAGCAGCATCCGGAATACGCCGCTTGGCTGCTGCTGCGGGCCGAATTGTTGCTGGACCCAGGTGATGGAACCGAGCCCGACCCGGCCACTCGCGAACAGGCGGTTGTCGACATCCAGCACGCTGAAGATGTGCTGACTCGGGCCCGTGCTCAGGACATCGACCATGGGCGAGGGCAACTGGGGAGTGACTTCAACTTCTTGTTTCAAAAGATGGAACAGTTACGGTTGCAATGGATCCCCTGAGTGTGGGAGCCGTCACGCTGATGCACTTCTCTGGAGTTTGACACCATGCTGCCTGCACCTCGTGTGTTGCTGAAGAGTTTCACATTTCTCGTGTGCCTGATGGCGACCCAACCCGGATGGGCGGCGCCCATCTACAAGCTGAAGATGGTTGCGCGTCCAGCGACCCAGAGTCCGACCGAGGGCCAGAAGGGAAGCGTGCTCTGGACCGTCACCAACATCAGTACTGATGCCGCCAACCCGGCGGCCCTGCTGCCGATTCAACTGTTGACTCCCCCCCCCGGTGCTGCTCAGGCGACACCGAAGTATGCCAACAAGATCGATCCCAACAATGAAGTCTACGACTTGCAGATTGTGGACCCGACATTGCTGGATGGCAAAACTCTGAACAAAAATGAGCTGGTGACATTCACCCAGACATTCAAGACCCGCGACAAGCGGAGTCCTGCGCCGTTTTTGAACACGGTGGGAATCTGGAATCTCAGCACCACCATGAATTGGAAGCCGGTGGCGACCGGTACCAACACCAACTCCAATTCCTCGGCGTCGGTCTATGTGACCGATCCCAAAATCGCGACCGACATCAGCGGCGGTACGACCTTCACCACCCCCACAGCCCCCGCCTCGGGAACTGGAACCAAGGCTGCCGACTACATTTCGTATGGCTGGAGTTTCAATGTCTCGAAAAAGGGTTATGTCAGCGCCCTGGGCTTCTGGGATGAGGGGCCGGCCGGGCTGGCGAGCGACCATACGGTGTCGCTCTGGAGTGCGGCGGGCGGGGCCCCGCTGGCCACTGTGACCGTTCAGAGCGACAGCCCGGGTTATGTCTCCCAGTCGTCTGCGGGAAGCTGGGTGTTCGTCACCCTCGACGAACAGTTGACTCTTCCCGCAGGTGACTATGTGCTGGGAGCCGACTACATCTCGGCCAGTCCCGATCTGCTGCGCATCTCGTCTCCCTCGTCTCCGCTGACGCTCTATACGCATCCCGATGTGACGTTCACTGCATCGCGGCAGTCCAGCACCTGGGCGAGCGGTCTGCAGTTCCCCGATCAACTGATACTGGGAGAAGTGGGGCGATTCGGTCCCAACCTCCTGTTTTGGGACAAAGATTCCGCCTGGGCCACCATTCCGGAACCGTCCACGTGGCTGCTGGGCCTCCTCGCCGTCCCGGCCCTCGGACTGTGCCGCGTCCGGAAGTCGTGAGCGGGCTTCCCAGTATAGGAAAAGGGGTCAGGTCCATATTCCCGCAGAGGCCGGAAAACTCGTCGGCAACTCCGGACACTGAGTGACTCGACATCCCATTCGCGCCTCGTGGTCTCCCAGCCAGGTTGCCCCAGCGGCGCAAGCCGCGCGTGCCCCCTCTCCCGCGAGACGACGTCCGGTGAACAAAACCCGCGCCGCTGCGGGAGAGGGTTGGGGTGAGGGCGAAAGGGACGCGTGATGATGACGCCGCACGCGGTTGCTGGAACCGGACGGGTCACCCCCTCACCCGCCCTGCGGGCAGCCTCTCCCCCAAAAGGGGGCGAGGGACACCATGTGAGCCAGCGCGCTCCTGCCGCGCGGTTCCCAGCCGATGAGTCCCCAGCGGCGAACGCCGCGCGTGCCCCCTCTCCCGCGAGACGACGTCCGGTCAACAGAACCCGCATCGCTGCGGGAGAGGGCCGGGGTGAGGGCGAAAGGGCCGGGCGTCAACGCCGCATCCCAACCGAACATCGTCGGCCGGACAAATTTTCAAATTTGTCGCACGAGGCCGCGCGCCTCCTGCCTCTCCCGCAAACCGACTCTCGGTCAACTGATCCCGTGTGACTGCGGGAGAGGGCCGGGGTGAGGGCGAAAGGGCCGCGCGGCAACGCCCCATCCCAACCGACCATCGTGGGCCGGACAAATTTTCAAATTTGTCCCACGAGGTCGCACGCGTCCTCCCTCTCCCGCAAACCGACATTCGGTCAACAGCACCCGAGTGACTGCGGGAGAGGGCCGGGGTGAGGGCGAAAGGGCCGGGCGTCAACGCCGCATC
>JBKCTR010000957.1:0-4995 GCA_046318755.1 Planctomycetaceae bacterium | reverse complement strand
GAGCCAGGGATCATCCAGCAACCGGCGCGGGGTGGTCCAGCGGGCGCCCGCGTCATTCGAAACCGACCAAAACGTCGCGTAGTCAAACGCCTCCACTGCCTCGGCCAGATCGAACGAGACAAACCAATCATGTTCGGAAAGCGCCACGACCGAGGGGTGCCACGCGTGCCGGGATCGCAGGTGCGGCTGGGAATTGGCATACACCAGGCCGGATTCCACCAACTCGATCACGATTCGATCTCGGAGTTTCGGGACACTGCGGAATCGTTGGGAACGGAAGCCTGTGCCACGGGAAGATCGGACTGACCGATCGTGGTTGGGGAGTGCGCCCGCGTTGGATCGCGCTGCTCGATGCGGGAAATCAGCCAATCCAACGCACCGGGATGCTCCAGCAGTCGCGTCCAGTCGGTGCCACCCCAGGGGGAGGGGGCTGTCGCGACGGTGGTGCAGAGGGGCTGGAAAAAGGGGAGCAGACGAGCGGCCCCCCCCTGGAGCGGACGGACCGATTCGAGCAGCATGACGGCCGGGACGGCCAGCCCGCGATCGACCGCCTGTTGGGCCAGCCAGTCCAGTTGCTGGGCGGCGACCGACTCGCTGTCCCAAGGGGGCGGGGCGGGAATTGCGAAGGCCTGTCGCCACCAGTCCAATCGCAGAGGACTCATAAGACGTCACGCTTCAAGTGAGTGCCAGCCCGAACAGTCGGCAGGCGTTGGCTGTGGTCAGTTCACCCAGTTGTGCAGGGTCCAGCCCCCGAACCTCTGCCAGCGTCTCGGCCGTCATCCGCACGTGGGCTGGTTCATTCCGTTTGCCGCGAACGGGCTGGGGAGACAAATAGGGAGAGTCGGTTTCCACCAACAGGCGATCGGCTGGCAGTTGACGGGCCACTTCGCGCAGAGCGGCAGACTTTTTGTAGGTCAGAATGCCCGAAAATGACACATGCAGTCCCAGCGCCACGCATTCCTCGGCCGTCTCGAGAGACCCGGCGAATGAATGCATCACCCCCTGAAGGGCACCACGCTGTGCCGCGCCACGGAGCTCTTCCAACACCTCTGCTTCGGCCTCACGACAGTGAATGCAGATGGGTTTTCCCGTTTCCCGCGACAGATCGAGATGTCGACGGAACCAAACCCGCTGCAGGTCGAGGGGAACGGTCTTCCAATAGAGGTCAAGTCCCGTTTCACCGATGCCCACCACTCGGGAATCGCGAGCCAGCTCGACGATGCCATGCCAATCGGCGTCGGATGCCTGGGTCACGTAGTTGGGATGAACCCCGACTGCGGCATACACCGCGGCGTGCCGGCGACTCAGCTCCACCCCCCGCTGGCTGGTCGCCAACAGGGTTCCGAGAGTCACCACCGCGACCACACCCTGTTGGGCGGCGCGCTCCAAAACCCCAGGAAGTTCTGCTTCCAACGACTCTTCGTCGAGGTGGGCGTGGGTATCAACGAGCCGCATGGGCCATCCCGCTGCCGTCAGGCCGCCGCACCGGCGGGAGCAGCCAGTTGCCGTAGGGTCGCCAGGTGCCGCTGGACAACTCCTACCGTCTCATCCAGCAACCGGGCTGCGGCGGGATCGTGTGCAACCTGTCCGCGGTAGTACCTCAGGGCATTGTCGAGGTCCGTGTGCTCAACCACCATGCGCTGCAGGAAAAACGGGAGCGAAACGTAATGCAGAGCCGAGTTGTCGGGATAGGTCCCCAAGTCCACCGACACACCTCGTGAATCGAGGTGCTGGAAAATGCGGGCCACCACATCCCGCTCCTCCTGCGCCATCTTGCGAACCGCCGTTTCGGTCTCCTCCGAGCCGACCGAGGCCCAAGGCCACGATTCTCCCGCGTACTGCAGCAGGCTGCGATACACCTCAATCAGGGCGGTGTTCAGAATCGTGTCACTGCTCACAGGAGAACCTCACTCACCACGACAACGAGAACACAGAATCTTTTGCGCTTCAGATGAAAAATCGCATCGAATCACGCTTGCAACAGCCAGCGGGCCACATCCTCGGCGACCCGGCTGATGGGCTCCACAGCAACACCCAGGAGGATCACCGGCAAGCTGACCAACAGGGCATAGAAGCCGCTGTCTGAGGTCAACTCGGAGCGGACAGGACGGGAATCATTGGTTGGCTCATCGATGAAGGCGTGCTTCAAAAGCCGCAGATAATAGAACAGACTGAACACCGTGTTGAACAGCCCCATCACCAGAACCACCCACATCACCCAGTGCACCTTGGCCGAAGCCAGCACCGAGAAAAACACCATGAACTTTCCGAAGAACCCACCAAAGGGGGGCAAGCCAATCAGGCTGAAGACGCAGACCAGCAGGCAGATTGCCAACACGGGAGACTGCCGCACCAGGCCGGAGAAATCGGACAGGTTCTCGCTGAACTTGGCATTCCGTACAAAGGCTACAATCGCGAAGACCCCGAGGTTCATGAAGAAGTAAACCACGAGGTAATAGAGCAGCCCCTGCACGCACTGAGCGGCTGCCTCGGATCGTGCCGTGAGGGTGAAGCTGTCGGTCAGGGGGGCGTTCAACATCAAGGCCAGAGCCGCCACCGCCATGAGCATGTAACCGGCGTGGGCGATGGTCGAATAGGCCAGCATGCGTTTGACGTTGGTTTGCCCATAGGCCGCGAGGTTCCCAAACGTGGTGGTAACCACGGCGATCAGCGCCAGGCCGATCCCCACCTGCATGATGAGGGAGTTCGGACCACCCGCCGCAGCGCCGGGTCCTCCCACCAGAGCCAACAGAAACCGCACGAGCAGGGCGAATGCTGCCCCCTTGCTGGCGACCGACAAAAACCCGCCGACTTCGGCCGAGGCTCCCTCAAAAACGTCGGGGGCCCAGAAGTGAAACGGGAACAAAGACAACTTGAATCCGATGCCCGCCAAGACCATCAGCACACCCAAGGCCAGTGTTCGGACCGTGGGATTCGCCAGGGAGTATCCATTGCGGCCCACATCCATCAAGGCGGGGGCCAAATCAGGCAGGTGGGCCGTACCCAACAGTCCCACCAACAGGCTGATGCCAAACAACATCACCCCGGCAGCACCAGCCCCGTACACCACGTATTTCAGTGCCGCTTCGCTGGCCGACCGACGGCCTTTCAGGAAGCCGACCATGGCGTAGCTGGGAACCGAGGTCATTTCGATCGCCAGGAAGACCATCAACAGGTGGTTGGCCGAAACCATCAGCAACATACCCAGGGTTGAACCCAGGATCAGCGTGTAAAAGTCGGGCGCATCTTCGGCATCGGGAATTCCGGTCACAATGGTCAGGTAGACCACGAACGCCAGAAACAGCAGCAGGAAGATCCGAAAGAAGACCGTAAACGGATCAAACACCAGCAGTCCGGTGAACAGCGTCTGGGACTCGAGGGAGCCGTTACCAAATTCGCGGAACTGATGCACCGATATTCCCAACGCCAAAACTGTTCCCACCATGGCCACGAGGGACCCGGGCAACAATCGGTCGGCATCGAACAGTCGGACAAACAACAGCACCAAGATCGTGCCGACGACGCACAGTTCCGGAGCGAACGGCTGGAGGGAGCCCAGCGTGTCGGCCGTCAGATTGTTCAGCAGTTGGGTGAGTGTCATTGCCGTCTTTTCGGGCCGCCGCGCGGAACCGATCGAAGGGATGCGAGAAGAAGGCTGTCAGCCGGGGGGATGGCAGCGGTTCAGCGACTGAGCAGGGAGGTGAGGGCGGAAGTTCCCAGCGACTTCGCCGAGTACAGGTTGTCAACCAGCAGGCTGACAGACGCCTGCATTTGGTGGAACACCAGGTTGGGGAAAACCCCCATGATGATGCACAGTGCCAGCAAGACCGACCCAATCAGCGCTTCATTCCAGGTGATGGGGGTGATTGCCTCGGGATGCGGACCTTTGTACTCGGCTCCCAGGAAGACCCGCTGCACGGCCCACAGGATATATCCCGCCGTCAGGATGACCCCCGACGCGGCGATGATCGCGTAAACCTTGCTGAAGTTCCAGGAGCTGAGGACCGAGAAGACCTCGCCGATGAACCCGCACATGCCGGGCAGACCCAGACCTGCGAAGAACAATCCCACCGCCAACCCGCCGTACAGGGGCATCAACCCCATCAGCCCGCCGAATTTGTTCAGATCGCGATGATGGACCCGGTCATAGATGACTCCGACCATAAAGAACATGCCCGGAGACGAAATGCCGTGGGCCAGCATCTGAAACATTGCGGCCTGCATGCCCATATTCCAGTACTGCTTCGACTCTTCACCAGCCGACCCTTCGGACAGCTTCCAGACGGCGATTCCCAACAGCACGTAACCCATGTGGCTGACCGAGCTGTAGGCCACGAGTCGTTTGAAATCGGTCTGGGCCATTGCAGCGAAGGCACCATAAATAATGCTGGTCACCGCCAGCACCACCAGCACATGGGAGGCGTAATACGCTCCCACCGGGCAGATGGGGAAAGCGATTCGCATGATGCCGTAGCCCCCCATCTTGAGCAGCACTCCCGCCAGAATCATCGAGATGGGGGTGGGAGCCTGAACGTGGGCATCGGGCAACCAGGTGTGGAAGGGGAAGACCGGAACCTTGATCGCGAACCCGATGAACAGCAGGATGAAGGCGGTAATCTGCACGAACTGGGTGTATCCCAGCCCATCGATCCGACCCTGACCAATCTCCTGCAGCCGCAGAATGTCAAACGTCCGCCCACCATCAAAATACAGCATCAACATGGCGATCAGCATCAACACGCTGCCCACCAGGGTGTAGAGGAAGAACTTGATCGCCGCGTATTCCCGACGTTCACCCCCCCAGATGCCGATCAGGAAGTACATCGGCAACAGCATCACTTCCCAGAAGATGTAGAACAGGAAGAAGTCGAGCGACAAGAAGACTCCCAGCATGCCCGTTTCGAGCAGCAGGAACAGAATCAGGTAACCCTTGATGTGCTTCTTGATACTGGTCGAGGCAGCCAGCGACAGCCAACTGATCAGACTGGTCAGCAG
>JBKCTR010000956.1:0-3279 GCA_046318755.1 Planctomycetaceae bacterium | reverse complement strand
CGTCTTGCTTGTGGTAGACTCTCGGAGAATCCCCCACCCTGAGTACCCACCCGTGTCTTACACCACGCTCGGTCGTCGCACCCTCCTCTTGGTGAGCCTTTGTCTGACACTGTTTGTCGGCAATTCCGCCAGGGCCTCGTTGTTGCCGTCCGAACACCCGGGGGGTTCCTCAACCAGCGGCGATCCAGTCCACAGCCTCCAACTGCCACAATTTCTGTTGCTCGACAGTTTTCCGTCGTGGAATTCCGGTCGAGATTCCGTCCCCGGAATGGCGTTTGACCTGCTGGGCTGTTCGACCATCGTCGACCTCTCTGTGACCGAGAATCGGGAAACCGAAGGCTTGGCATTGAGCCACTCCGGACTTTCCGAATCTTTGCTGCAGGATGAAGAGTCGCCTGTCAAAGCGACCTGTCAGGCCTCGCAACTGCTGGAGAGTGACACTGTCGTCATCACGAAAATCAAATCCCCAAGTCGATCGGTGAATTCTCTGGGATTGAATTGGAGACCCGGGCGGCGCTCTGACTCCAGTGTTACGCGGGTCATGAACTCAGCGTACGGCGTTTTGGCCGTGTTGGCTCTGGGAGCCGTCGGCATCACCGTCTTTCGCTGGAATCAACGTCGATTGGAAATTCAGAAATTCCGGCGTTTCTCCAGCATCTCCGATTCCGAATTGGCGTTGGCGCGATTGTCGGCTGTACGACCTTCAGGCTCGTTGAACAACCGCGAATCGCGGGTCGCACACCCCGCCCACACCAACCAGCCTGCCTCTCAGGCCAAGTGAACTCTCAGGCCAAGTGACCTCTCAAGCCAAGTGACCTCTCAAGCCAAGTTACCTCTCAAGCCAAGTGACAGGGGCTCGTGCTCATCGCGAGCCGCGCGAGTGTCCCCGAATGCGAAAATTTCGCCGGGTGGAAGCGCCGTTGGGCTGATCGTCCTGACCGAAAGAAGGACGACACAGGCGGGGTTTTTGCGGCGGGGTTTGGCCTTAGCCCAACACCCCCTCAATCGGTTCGGCGCTTCCCGCCACCCCCGTCAACCGCTCCTGCCGTCCGTTCACCTCATAGGACAAGGCGGTCCAGTCGAGCCCCAGCGCATCGAGAATCGTCGCGTGCAGGTTGCGAAATGGAATGGGTTGCTCAACCGCCATCAGACCGATTTCATCGGTGGCCCCGATCCGCTGGCAGCCCTTCACCCCTCCCCCCGCCATCCAGATGGTGAAGCCGGCCGCGTTGTGCTGCCGGCCATGGTCGCCCTGCATCATCGGAGTCCGGCCGAATTCACTGGCCCAGATCACCAGGGTCGAATCGAGTAGCCCCCGTTGCTTCAGGTCTTGGATCAGCGCCGCGGTCGCCCGGTCGGTCCAACGGGCCCGCGGCACATGGTTCCCCGCGAGGTCGCCATGGGCGTCCCAGCCATCCTTGTCGGGCATGTCGTAGACCTGCACGAACCGGACTCCCCGCTCGACCAACCGCCGGGCGAGCAGACACTTGCGGGCGAATGAGGCGGTCCGCTCCTCACTGTCATCCACTCCGTAAAGCGTGCGGGTCGCCTCGGTCTCAGCCGAGAGATCCCCCACTTCGGGGGCCGATGACTGCATCCGATAGGCGAGTTCGTAGGTGGCGATCCGGGCTTCCAGTTCGGCATTCGACCGGCCTTCGCGATGGCGGGCGTTCATCCTCCGCAGCAGGTCGAGCGTGGCTTCGCGGCTGTCCCCAAATGCCTCGGGGGTGTTCAGATTGAGGACCGTCATCCCCCGATCACGCAGGCGGGTCGGCTGGTAGGCGGGAGGTAGAAAGCCATTGGAGTAGTTCGCGGCTCCTCCCAGCGGTCCGACGTCGAACAGGGCCACATACCCGGGCAGATTCTGATTCTCGGTCCCCAGACCATAGGTCACCCACGACCCCAGACTGGCTTTCCCGGGACGAACCTCACCCGTGTGCAACTGGTAACTGGCCGGGGCGTGATTGTTGGACTCGGCCTGCAGCGAGTGGAGGAAGCACAGGTCATCGACCACGCCGGCGGTGTGCGGGAAGAGTTCGCTGACATCAATTCCCACTTCTCCCACCCGGGTGAAGGAAAATGGGCTGGCGTAAAGCTCGGGCTTGCACCCATGGAACACATTCGCATGGCGACTCGCTTCCACCGCCTGTCGGATGGAGTCTGGAACGGGCTGACCGTTCAACTGCTGCAAGACCGGCTTGTAGTCAAATGTGTCGACCGAGGAGGGACCTCCCACGAGAAACAGGAAGATCACCGACCGCGCCTTCGCCGGCGTCTGCGGCCGGCGCGGAGCAAACGGTTCACGGGCGTCGGGTGGCGCGGCCAGAACGGGGCGCGACCACTGCTCCAGGGCCGCCAGCGCGACGCTCCCCAGACCACCAGCTGAAGCCAGAAATCTCCGGCGTTCCCATTTTTGAGGCACAATCCAACCCATGCCGCGAGTCTACCGCCGCCGACCATCTCACACCAGCCGATCTTGATGCGTCTTGTCTGATCAATCTGAGCCACTTAGACTTGGCCCATGCCGACAGCCTCTTCCTACCGCTCCTTGCGAGGTCCTGGCTTGCTCCGCCATCCCATCCCCAGGTGGGGCGCGCTGCTGGCCAGTCTGTCGCTGTTCGTGGGGTTCTCACGACCCGCCATCGGGTCAGACGCGGAAGCAGCCCACTCCCCCATTGGCAATGCCTGGAGCGATTCCCGCAATCCGGTCACGCAGCGGTTTGGCGGGGCACGGCTCGACCTGTGGTCACTCCGTCCCATTTCATCGGCCGCGGTTCCAGACCCTGTGGGCGATGCCCCCGCCGTCACGCATCCGATCGATCGATTCATTGCCGCCCGGCTCTCGTCTCAGCGGTTGCAATTCAATCCTCGTGCGGACCTGCGGACACTCGCCCGAAGGGCGTCATTCCAACTGGTCGGCCTGCCCCCCAATCCACAGCGATTGCGGGAACTGCTCTCGGATGATCGTCCCGACGCCTTCGCCCGCTTCGTCGATGAACTGCTGGCTTCGCCGCGCTATGGCGAACACTGGGCCCGGCTGTGGCTCGATGTGGTGCGTTACAGTGACAGCAACGGCTTCGACTGGGATGAGTTCCGCCCCCAGGCCTGGCGTTTCCGCGACTACGCGGTCGCCTCTCTGAATGCCGACAAGCCATTCGACCAGTTCCTGCTCGAGCAACTGGCCGGGGATGAACTGCTGGCGGGACCTCCCAAGACGGCCGAGGAGCAGCAGGCGCTGCTGGCGACCTCCTTTCTCAGGCTTGGCCCACACGACAATGC
>JBKCTR010000955.1:0-3377 GCA_046318755.1 Planctomycetaceae bacterium | reverse complement strand
GCCTTTAAGATTCAGGAGGGCCGAGGAAGGTGGCTGTAACGCTGCGCGTGGGTGGTGCCCAGCACCCGCAGCACCCCGGAGAGGGTCTGCGCCACGTTGAGCCCCACCGGCAGGGTTCCCCAGCGATTGGTCAGATCATTGCCAAACGTAAACATGGCCGCGTGCCGCGAGCGGTCGGCATCGATCACCGGGTCGGGATCGCGATAACCCAGGGCTACCCGCACCGCTTCAACGTCTTCCGGTGTCCCGGTCAGGAAATACCACGGAGCCAGCCCCGGCTCGGGGTGGTCTTCATGGGGGATGCCAAACCGGTCGGCGTACCGGGCGAGTTCCGCGGGGCGGTCGTGCTCGGGATCAAGGGTCAGCGAGATCAGCCTGACGCCGGGGCCCAGTTCCCGTCGCAGCGGTTCCCGCAGGTCCTGCATCGCCTGGCTGCTGGCGGGGCAGACCCCATTGCAGCGGACGTACATGAAACTGAGGAGCACTTGGGAATCGCGGACGAGATCGTCGTACAACCGCACCCGACGACCCGATTGCGTGAAGAGGCACACATTGGGGATCTGGTCGGAATGCCGACTGCCCGGGGCCAGAAACGGACTGACGGGTCGCGGGGCAGACGCGCTGGAGCGTTCCCGTTGTTCGGGCTGGGCGCGGGCGATCAGTCCCGCAGCTCCCAGGCCCCCAGCCAGACCCAGCAGGGCCCGGCGGGACGGACGCGACATATGGGGATCATTGCTGGTGTTCATGCCTGCTCCTTCTTGCTGGCTTCGCAGCAGTGCTCGGGTCCCCGGAAGAACCAGTAATCGGGCCGTACCTTGAGATGTGAATCGGGAGGGGGAGGAACGGCGTCTCTGAGACGCGGATCCATCTGGTACATCATCCGCATGTCTTCGTGATTCAGGTTGTGACAGTGGAACACGAAGGGGCCCTGGAAGGTGCGGAACCGCATGAGGATGTGGACTTCGGTATTGGGGCCCAGGATCGTGTTGTCGTGCTTGATCCCGTAGTCCCACACCGAGCTGTCAAACCCCGATCCATTCGCCTGCGGGTCGACGATGGCACCTCCTCCGAACGCGTCCCTCCACCGCTGTTCTTCGATCGGAGCGTTGGTCGGATTCCAGCCATCTTCGACGATGAACGGCTCGTACAGTTCCGGGTGATAGTCGGGACGACGCAGGGTGATTCGTTCCCCCAGATGGTTGCGTCCCCGGACGAAGATCTGCTGATGCGCCTCCAGATGAATGTGAACGGGGTGCCACCAGCCACCGCTCTTATTCTTCAGGATCCAGAGTTCAGTGCTCCAGAGTTCGGGGACCGCATTTGCGATACACGAGTCGTAGAACCGGCCATTGATCTGCCAGGCCCCACGCCCCCGTTCGAACACCAGTTCCCGCACAACAATCTTTCCGGGAGGCGGCAGCTCAATGGGGGTGAAAGCCCGCAGCGGGGTCTCGGGACTCAGGCGTGTGACGATGCGCGGAGCGGGCGCCGGGGCGTCGGCCGCGGCAGCCGCCGGCGGCAACTCGACTTCAAACCGCATCAGAAACAGTGGGGCGTCCTTGTCGAGCGGAACGGCCCCGGTGTTGCCCCGGGGAAAATCCTGGGCGGCAACGATGTTGTCGCCATGTCCGGGACCACGTCCATCCTTCTGATTCAGAGTGCTCACCACATAGACATGAATCGTTCCATCAGGCTGACGGTAACTCTGCCAATCGGGATGCACCCCCGAGGCGTCCAGGAACTGTCCAAAGTCGAGACAGACGTCGGCCCGGTTGGCCATCCCCAGAAACGCCGAGGTCTGCTCGCGCGGCTTCTGGAACAGCCAGCTGTCGCGGCCAAATCGCAGAAACTTCAGCAGCCGGGGCTGCCGGGTTGTGGGATGAAGGACCCAGAATTCGAGGTCGAAAAACCTCGCCAGCGCGGCATTCAGCATCCGCAGCCAGTAGGCTTCAGGACGCACCCGCTTCCGGGGATACGGCGCCCCGTTGACCAACATGATGTTGCCCAACGTGCCGTTGTGATCGAAGGGATCAAAGTGAATGCTGGCTTCACCACGGATCGTTTGTCCGGGGTTGTTCGCTTCGTATTGCTGGATGGCGGCCTTGACCGCTTCCTGCATCTGCTCGGGAGCGGTGATCTTGCAGAAACAGGCATCTCGGAACACCAACGGGATCTCATGGTTCCGATCGGGCAAGGTGCCGTTCTGTTGCCATTCATCGAGATCCGGATCACGCAGAAAGAAAAACCCGGCCAGACCCATCAGGGCGTTGTGGGCGGTCAGATCCTCGGCATGGTCGTGGTACCACATCGTGGTGGGAGTGTCTTCGAGGTCCCACTGTCCCGGCTGCTTCCGCCAGTTCCCCAATTCACCCTCGACCTTCAGGGGAACCGGATTTGGGTAATAGTAATCTTTCGATTCCGCGGGATGATTGCCTGGATCCGCCGGCAAGACCATAAAATTCGCGTGGCCGTCAGAGTGTGCGGGGGCATGTCCGCCATGTTGATGCACCGAAATGTCGAGGTGCAGCACGGGGTCGATGTTGTTGGTGACCCGCACGAGATTGGGTTCTCCCAGCCGCACTTCAAACGGTGGGCCGGGAACCACGGGTTCATTCGACTCGCTGCCGACTGTGCGGGCCCCATAACCCAGCAGTCGGGTCATCCACCCGGGAATCACCTGCGTGACGAAATCCTTCGTCTGCATTTCGGCGTACTTCACCGGCACGTCCGGAACCCGGTAGATATCGTCCGGTCGACCAGCCCCTTGTTCACCCCACTGAGACTGCGGCGGCACCGGTTGTCCCGCGCCTTCCTTCCAGAACCACTCGGGTGCCGTGCCTTGCGGCACAGCTCCCACCGGAGGATTGGCAACCACCCCCCCCGGCCCCAGGGGCATTGTCTGGACCACCGGGGGCATCGGCAGTTCCGCCACGAATTGGTCGATCTCTTCGGGCAACAGTTTGGTATGGAGTTGCTCGCAGCGTCGATACGTACCCGGGGGCAGATCTTCGCTGGGAGCCTGTGCCTGCACCATCCCACCGACAGCAACCCCGGTCGCGTATGCTCCCGCCGTGCGCAGAAAATCTCTGCGATCCATAATTCACCCCCTCCAAAAAGAGACTTCAAGTAAGCAGCCAGACAAACGACTGGACAATTCTCACATGCTGAAATCAAACAGCCTTACGGGAACAGACCTCTTGCACTGCCCAGTCCCCTGAGTTTGACACAACCAACGTTGAAGCGCCGCGGCCCCTACCGGTCACCTGCCCAACATGACGGTAAACACACCGCAGATTCTCTGATTTACCTCATGAAGCATCCTTTGGCAAATGAAAAAGAGCATCCAGACAGTAGATTTTCCCCAATCTCCAGAGGAC
>JBKCTR010000954.1:0-4020 GCA_046318755.1 Planctomycetaceae bacterium | reverse complement strand
ATCCAGAATCGCGCCGCGGATCGCCGTCGCGATCGAATCGTCATCACTCACGAGGTAAAAACGCATTCCCGAACAGCCCTGTTGCGGATCCAAGAAAAGTGCCAACAACCCCTGAACACCCATGGCGAGCCCACGTCCCTGGGGCTCAATGACGGCCAGACGGTACTTCGATCACCAAAGCGGAAGGAAACAGAGAGATCTTCTCTTCCCCCGCGCAATCACGTTCGATGTCAGAGCCACGTCCACGTCCCGTCTGAAGCGTCGACCTCACCAAACTGGAACTTGGCGTTGAGGGCCCCCTTTCAGGCTCACCCTGCCAAACTTCTCAGCAACAATATGTAACAGGTTCGACGGCATCATCAACCCCGCGAAATCAACGGAGACCTCCGCCCCGCACGCGGGGAGCACCGAGATTCCATTCCTCACAACGCCGAGAGCCGAAGAGGGGCAAACGGGGGAATTCCCCGACCATCCCGCACTGCACATCAACGCAACGCGACATTTCCGAATCCGAAGTCTGACCAAAGCAAGTGCCTGCCTCAACCGAATTTGAAGACTGCGCCACTTCTTTCGGAAGAACGATTCGCATGATCACATTCCGGCCTCGCCCCGGGCCGTCGTGGAGCGGACTGACAACCGTTCGTCTTTTTTCCTCCACCACAAATCAGCAGGTCTTTATGCGTTGTCGGAATGTCCGTCGCACAACGGGCTCACCAGTGCGTTTCCCCGGGGGACTAATGTTGGACCAATCGTTCCGCCCGCTGACGCAGCCCCGTCTCGGTGCGACCGAGCAGTTTTTTCCGTTGCGAGGCGCTCAACCATTCGGCCCGCACACCCCCCGCTTCCAGGCCATCCAGTAATGCCGTGACCCGCGCGGGGGTCCGCAGCAATCCCTCCAGTGCGAGAGTTCGATTCCCGGGGGTGAATCCAGGCAAACCTGTCACCAGCGCCCGGGTTGCCTCGGAGTCGTTCACATCGACCGTGCCGCTGACGGCCCCCATCTGCAACTCGTCATGAATCCCACGGGCCAGATACTTCCGCAATTGGGCTCCGCTCGTCGGCCAACCACGCAAGGGCACCATCCGCAGGGCGTCATAGCGCGTTCCTGTGGGCACCCGCTCGTTCTCGGCCATCGTTTCGGCCTGCTCCAAGGCCCGATCCCAGCGTCGCTTCAGCAGCGGTTTGTCAGCGACCATCCCGCTCAATCTCTCTCCCGGCCACTGATTGAGCTGGCTGATGCCGTTGATCAGCCCTCCCCCAATGACCACGGCCTGCCAATCGTGCAGCGGCTCTTCGCCGCGGGGCAAGGCGTGGTCGAGAATCGCGGTCAGCACCGGGGCTTCATTCTGCTTTCCCGCGGCAATCGCCACCCGCCAGATCCAGGGAATCCGCCGATACTCCTCGGGTGTTCCCGGCTTGAGATCGGAAGTCATGGCCGCCATCAACGCGGGTGCCTCATGGAGGAATTTGCGAATCAGCGCCTCTCGCTCGGCCTCGCCAACCTGGTCGTCGAGGATGCGTGCAGCCGCCCCCTGCGGTGTGTCCGGTTCGTTGGCGGGTTTGACCGGGGCCTTCACAATCAACACCGGATCATCATCCACAGGTGTCAGGTAGACCCCCTGCAAATCCATCAAGGCCCCCTTCAGTTGTGGTCCCTGGGGACGCAGAGTGAGCTGCTGCCTGCCCGCGGTCAGGGTCAGACGGCCCACCCGCCGCGTCTCATACCGATTCCAGCCTCCCGTCCCGATCACTGTTCCCTCGACGGAACTGGTGCCGGTTTCCATCACAAACCGGTTTCCCTGGCTGTCGGGATGACAGGCATAGTGAAGCCAGACATCCACCTCGACCGCATCGGGCCAATCGAAATCCCACGACAATTGGTCCGCGACTCCGTGCCACATCCCAATATTCTGAAATGGAGCCCCTTCAAAGGTGATGTCTCCACCGCGAATCGCGGCATGATCAGCCGTCAGGGCCAATTGTCCCTGGGCAGGAGTGATCAACTCGGGCAGATTGCCCGCAACCTGCTTGGGGGGACTTCTGCGACTCGCCAGATAGGCCAGCAGATCGCGCATCTGTTCGACCGACAGATCTTTCTCGAGGCCCTCCGGCATCAGCGACTTGCCAGTGCTCTGCAGGTCGTCAATCACTGTGCGCAGCAGTGTGTGCTCGCGTCCTTCGGCCCCACGCAGGGTGACACTGGTGGCCGATTCGTCGGCCAAGACGCCTGCCACAGTCTGTCCATCCTTCGTCAGGGCGGTATAGCCCAGGTAGCGTGAGTCGGGGTTCCGATTGGGATCGAGGATTTCCTGCAACAGGTAACGCGGAGACTTGGTGGCGACAACCGATAGGTCGGGCCCCACGGCATGTCCCCGCCCCTCCAGCAAATGACAGGACGCACAGGTCTTCAAAAAGATCTCGCCCCCCCGTTGTGCCGATCCGGGCGATTCCACGGCTGATTCGTACCGCACGAGAACCGCGGCCCGATCGGGATCCACTTTCGCCCGCAGCCTTTGGGTGGCCAAATCCCGAATTTCCGCCGCCGGGCTGCGAACAAGCCGTTCGCGACGGGCCACATCGATTTCCGAGGGGGCGACTGTTCCGGCCGCCACAGCCTCCAACAGCGATCGTTGCCAGGCCGGTCTCGACAACAACGTGTCGAGAATCCGCCCGCGCAGTGTGGGACTGTAACCCCGCCAGCCCGCCAGCAACCCTTCCGCCGTCTCGGTCAGACCGAGTTTTTGCAGGCGGGCCAAGGCGGCGGCCTGCAGCTCGGCGGGCGTCTGTGGTGTCAGCAGTTGCAACAGCGTGTCGCGATCGATCCTCTGCTGGGCCGGAATCCAGCCGACCAGGCCCAGTCCTCTCAGACGCTGGTCGAGGTCAAGCTGCTCGTCGGCCACAATCTCGCGAGCCGCTTCGATGCGCGCCTGCAATTGCTGGCGAAGCCGCGGATCGTCGAGCTGCTCGAGTGCGGGACCGGTTCCCGAAAGGGTCTCCAACACATCCCTGAGGGCGGTGTCCTGCCAGGGAGCGGTGGGTTTGGCCCCGGTTGCCAGCAGTTGATCCAACAACTCGCGGATCAGACGCGGATCCTTGGCGAAGGCCAACGCCGTTTTGACCAAGGGCTGAACCACCTGGGGAGAGAGCCCGTCTGCCTGGTTGGTCTGGAGGAGTGCCCGCAGGACTGCCGTCGCGTTCTCGGCATGCAGGCTCGACGCTACCGCCCCCAGCAGAAACGGATCGCCCCCGGCACCCCGGGCGATCTGCGCGAGCACAGGTGCCGCACTCCGTGCGGGCAGTTCACGCAGGGTCAGGGCCAACTGCAGTCGCACCTGAGGATCGGTGTCGGAACTGCGGGCCAGGCAATCTGCCTCCAAAACGGGCTGCTGCCCGATCTGAGTCCCGGCAATCCGCAGGGCCTGTCGCCGCACCTCGGGAGCCGGGTCGGAGAGTGCCGTCCGCAACAACTCGATCGGGTGCTCTCCCAGCGCGTCCAGAGTGGCGAGCGCCTGCAGCCGGGTCCACGACCGGGACGAGTTCCGCACCAGCGACGTGAGCGCGGGAATCGCCTCGCGATCATTCCGCCAGAGAATCAACTGCATCGCCATGTCGCGTTGCCAGCCATTGGGGCTATCCAGTTCGCCGGCCAGTTGGGCGCCGTGGTGCTGGTCCAGACGGCTCCACGGGGTCAGGCGGGCCTCGGTTGGCCGCACACGATAGATCCGCCCTCGGTCGTGACCGGCCCGGACGTCGAGCTGCGCGACCTCCTCGGGCGGAATCCAGCGGGGATGCTCGATGATGTAGCGGTACATATCGACAATCCACAGGGCCCCGTCTGGGCCAGTCCGCGCCTGCACCGGGCGGAACCAGGTGTCTTCCGATGTCAGAAACTCCGACGTCTCCTCACCGGGTGCCCGCTGACCCGCGAAACTGGAGCCGCGCGGCACCAGTTGCATCCGGTGCACCAGCAGGTTCACCGGCTCGCAGGTGAAGACATTTCCCCGGTAATCGGCCCCCAGC
>JBKCTR010000953.1:0-11725 GCA_046318755.1 Planctomycetaceae bacterium | reverse complement strand
AGGGGGCATTGCCGAACTGGCCGGAAATTCCCTGCGACCCATTTTGCCAATCTGGCGTCGCGGCTGCCCTCCTGCGGAACGCGTTGGCGTTTCCGTCAGCGAGGAAGACGAATGATAAGAACTAAGTTCGGCTGAGTCAATGATGTTCCTCGAATTTTTTTCCGCGATCTTCAGGAACGCTTCCGCCCCCCCTCGAACACCCCCACACACTCAGGAATTCGAACGCGAGGTTGGCCCCCAAAATCGCCGTGATCCCAGCCGGGTCATACGCCGGTGCCACCACAACCAAATCGCATCCCACCAAATTCAACCCCTTGAGCCCGCGGACCAACTGCAGAATCTGCCGGCTCGTCAGCCCCCCCACCTCCGGGGTCCCCGTCCCCGGTGCGAACGCCGGATCCACCACATCAATGTCGAGCGTCACATACAATGGTCGCTTCCGTACTGCCTCGTGAATCTCCTCCAACACCCCGTCCATTCCCAGGTCATACACGGCGTCCGCCGTCAAGACACGGGCCCCCAGGTCCCGTGCCTGCTCATAATCCCCCGGACCAGCCGTCGGCCCCCTGAGCCCAACCTGAACATAAGCCCCCTTCGCAATCAGCCGCTCTTCCAGGGCCCGCCGAAACGGTGTGCCATGGCTGTACTTGTGCCCGGGAAACTCTTCATTCCAGGTGTCGGGATGGGCATCGAAGTGCACCACCGCCAGTTCACCCAACGAACCCGCATGCCCCCGCAGTGCGGGCAACGAGATCGAGTGATCTCCCCCCAGCAGCAACACTTTCGCCCCAGCCCCACGCAACGCTTCCACACGCGACTGAATGGCCTGCTGCGTCGCCTCGATGTTGACGGGCACCACATCCACATCCCCCGCATCGACAATCCGCAGTGTCTCAAACGGATTGACCCGCAGGGCGTTGTTGTACCCCCAGAGCAGTAGAGACTGCTCGCGCATCGCCCGCGGCCCCAGTCGGGCCCCGCTGCGATAGGTCGTGGCACTGTCGTAAGGAACCCCCAGGATGGCCACGTCGGCTCCCTCGGCACGCGGATCGAACGGCCGTCGGCCAAACGTGGCAATTCCCTGGTATGGTTGCGCGGTGAATTCGGGGGTCTGCGACATGTCTATTCGAGGTAGGTGGTTCCCTGAAGGGCCGCCGTGTATTCCGCCACAATCCGTTCCGCCGCCTCGGCCGTCAAGGCCCCCTGCGACACACGGGCCGCCAGCTGCTTTTGAAAACCTTCGGCCACCAGCCGGTGGTCGAAGCGGGCAAACGTCAACATGTCCCCCACCCGGCTCCCCGGAATGATCTTGGAAACATGCGCCCGCCCATCGGGCCCAATCGCCACCTGGGCCTCATTGGGAATGCCAAACAGGTTGTGATAGCTCCCCATCACCTCCTGATAGGCCCCGACGAGAAACACCCCCAGGTAATACGGCTCTCCCCGGAACTCGTGAATTTCCAGCACCTGCTTCACCGTCTTCACATCGACAAAACGGTCAATGCAGCCGTCCGAGTCGCAGGTCACATCCACCAGGGTGGCCACCGTGTCTGGCGACTCGTTCAGCCGGTGCAGCGGCATGATCGGGAACAACTGCTTGATGGCCCACGAATCGGGCGCCGATCGAAACAGCGAGAAATTGCAGAGGTACTTCGAGGCCAACGTCTTTTGCAGATCGACAAACTCATGCTCGTTGATCCCCTCGCGCTGGGCGAACTGCGAGACCTTCGAGCAGATTTCCCAAAACAACACCTCCCCCTTCGCCCGGTCTTCGAGCGACACCAACCCCAGATTGAATTGCGAATACAGTTCGTCCTTGGCATCCAGCGCGTCGTGGTAGAATTCGCGGTAATTCTTGACGTTGATGCTCCCCAATACCTGATTCAACTCGAAAATCACCTCGGGATCATCGTCGTCCAACACCACAGTGGGACGATCATTCGCGAAGGTCTCAATCTCGTCCCGAATCGACGTCACCAACAGGGCGTGGTACGCCGTCATCACCCGCCCGCTTTCCGTGACCAGGTGGGGATGGGGCACCTGCTCGTCATCACAGACACTTTTCAGGGTGTAGATCACGTTGTTGGCAAACTCTTCGATCGAATAGTTGATCGACCCCTCAAACGTACTGCGCGAGCCGTCGTAGTCGACCCCCAAGCCCCCGCCAATGTCGAGAATCTCGACCGGAAGCTTCATTTGCCGGACCTTGGCATAGACCCGCGCCGCCTCACGCATCGCGTTTTTGATCCGCCGGATGTCGGTCACCTGCGAGCCAATATGGAAATGCAGCAGCCGCAGGGCCTCTTCGCACCCCTCCGCCCGCAGCAACCGAATGCACTCAAGAATTTCCGAGGTGGTCAGCCCAAACTTGGCCGCCTCTCCCCCCGAACTCGACCACTTCCCCGACCCCTTCGAATACAGCTTCGCCCGCAGCCCAATCCAGGGTGTCACCCCCGCCTCGCGCGACCGCCGCAAGATCATCTTCAACTCGGTCAGTTTTTCGACCACCAGCACCACCCGCTTGCCCAACTGCGTTCCCAGCAAGGCCAGATTCACAAATCCCTCGTCCTTGAACCCGTTGCAGATCAGCAGGGACCCTTCGGGCTGTTCGAGCGACAAAGCGGCATACAACTCGGGCTTCGAGCCGCACTCGACCCCCACCGACTGACCCACTCCTTCCCGCAGGAATTCCCCCACCACCTCCCGGCGGGGATTCACCTTCATCGGAAAGACTGGCAGGTGCTCTCCCCGATACGCCGCCTCCCGGGAAGCCGTCTCGTACGCCAGGCAGAGTCGCTTGAGCTGCGTTCCCAAAATCTGCGGAAATCGCAGCAACAGGGGTGTCGACAACTTCCGCTCGCGGACCAGTTTGTCGACCAGGTCATACACGTCGGCCCCGGGACGACCCCGCTCGGGATGCACCATCAGGTGCCCTTCTGTATTGATTGAAAAATAGCCAGCCCCCCACTTCTCGATCCCGTAGGTCTGCCCAACTTCTTCAATGTCCTGACGCATGAACGCATGATCCTGCGAAGCGTGGCGGAGGGGTCTGGGGTCGACGGGCGACCCCGCGGCAGCCCTGGCCCAACGCCATCACCTGGTCTGCCCACTTGGTCCCGCTCAGAATAATAGTTCGCGCACCACCACTTCGCGAGAACCACTGCCCCCCCTCGCCCCGGTCTCTCTCCCGCGGTCCGCACCTCCCCACCCGCGACCCGACCACCGCACGCCTTGACCGGCCATCCGGGTCACTTGGGCATCCGGATTCATCGGCGCAGGGGGTCAATCGGAATTCCGTGGCACCTGCACCCCCTTCAGCCGCAATTCTCCCTGACCCATCTGCACTACTTGAAGTCGACGTTCGGTGGCAGAACGCTTGCGATCGTCGTCGTCCGCCAGGTCAAACGGATCCATCACCAACACATCCACACCGTCCATCTGACGCCACTCTACCCCCCGCCGATCCTGCTGCAGTTGATTGACCAACGGTTCCAGCAGGTCGGTTGCCGGCAGGGGCAACCGCCCCAACCGCAGCGCATCGACCGCGATCGCGAGACGATCATCCTCGGTGGGAAAGACCCTCACCGCCCCGTTGGCGACAAATCGCAGCGGGCCCACCTCGATCTGACAGGCCGCCTCGGCCCCCTCCGGCGCAAAATGCAGACGGGGCCGGCTGAACCCTGGTGGAAGCAACTGGCGATACTTTCGCTCCCACTCGTCGGCCAGCCAGGCATTGATCTCTTCTTCACCAAACACCGCCTCGAATGTTTCCTCGTTTTGAAGTTCATCGTTGAACTGCATCAGATTCTGGATGAACTTCTTCGAAAGTTTCCGAACCCTCTCATCGTTCCGGTTCAACTGCTCGGCTCCGGAATAAAACGACGGTTCCCACTTGACGGCCCACCAGCTCAAGCCCAACAGGACCACCAACCCCAGCGCCATCCATCTCCACACCCGGCGACCCTTCTCCATTCTCCACTCCTCCTCCCAAGGATTGGTTCGAAACGCCCCCAGGGAGGGTGAAAATCTCGTTCCGAAAATGGCTTGGCGACCCGTGCAGCCCTTGTGCAGCGACTGCAACCACCTGCCCAAAAACGACTTGTGACTTGGGGCCAACGTGGAAAATCCACTTCCCCGAACCCACCCCAATTGTAAAACCCGCCCGTGATGATCCGCCAACCGCTGGCGGGTGCGCCCCAGCATTGAGATCCGGCCAAGGCCGCACCATCCTCTCAAACGCCCGGAAATGGCACCCACGCGCGGTGTGGGCTCACCCCACCCTCAGACCCGCCGCGCCAGGCTGCCGTAGGCCACGACCGACACCCCTCGATTCACTTTCCGCGCGAAAGCAAGGCCTCAAACGCCTCCCGATCGAGAGCATACTCCCCCTCCCGGGCCAGAGCCGCTTGCCGACGCTGTTCCACATCCGCCAAATCCCGCTCGTCGAGCACCACCAGATACACGCGGTCCCGGCTCGCCTGATCGGTGATCTCCACCCCCTGGGCCGCCAGCTTCCAATCGACGGGATGAATCCCTTCGGCGTCCACCCGCACGACCTGCTTCGGATTACGCAGCCACGCGGGAAGGGGAAACGAAAACTGGGCGGGCCGGGGTTCATCAAATCGAAAGACGTTTTCCTGCGGATCGGGAGTGTAGGCCGTGTCGAGCGCAAACAGCACCCCACCCCGGGGGGCCGAAATCACCGACAGCTCCCAATCGGGTTCACCAGCCGGCCCTGTGCGGCGTTCGAAATGAGTCGCCGACCCCGTCAGATAAAATGGCTCGAGCATCCGAATCTCGCGCCCCACCCGTGTCATCGGCTCCCACAGGTCGGGAAACATTTTCAGTGACCGGGGACTCAGATTGAACCAGTACAGCGACGTGATCCTCGAAGCGAGCGCGTGCATTGCCTGAGCCCGCAGTTCATCGGGAGTGGGGGATCTCCGTTTCCGGCCGCCACCGAAAAACCCGCCCCCCCAATCGTGATGGGGCCCCTGCGACCAGACCGCCGTCGAAGCGGGGCGATTCAGTTCCCGTAACGACCGGCACAGATCGCCAATGGTTTCGAGAGGGGCTCCCCACGAGATCTGCCGCCCCCCCCAGCGGTCGTATTGACGCCAGGCGTCGGCGGCCGGGGCCACCACCCGGTAGGCGTCGAAGTGCGGATAGTCCGAAAGACCGGCATAAAACCGCCAGATCCGCTCTTCACTGTGCGTCACCGTCGTCGCCAGACGACTCGTGCGATAGGGGAGCAACTTGTCGAACACCTCCTGCGGGGGCACGGGGCGACCTCCGCCATATTGCGGTTCCCCCAGAAATTCGACCGCGTGAATTGTCGCCAGCCACTCGTCGGTGTCCCATTCGTCCAGGGGCCACAGCCGATGGAACCGCTTGAGGGGATACCGGCCGACCAGGGCCGGGTCATCGGTGTAGCCCACCGCCCGTTCATAATGTGCCGTGTTCACATGCATGTGCGCCAGAATCTCCAGAAAGGGACTCCGGCCGGGGGTCTCTCCCTTCCAATTGGTTTTGCCATCGAAGATCCACCCGCCACTGATGTCGAACACCTCGGGCCGGACCCGCACCTGGGCCCACAGCGGCCCGGCATCGGTTCGCAGTTCCAGCACCGCATAGCTGAGTGGCAGCGGATCGACCCGCAGGTCCACCACCCCCGGCTCACCAGCCGGAATGACCTGGTCGAGAACCTTGATGGGACCGGGCCAGAAGGTGTGCCACTCATTCTTCGACTTGGGCAGCCAGATCTGCAGTCCCTGCAGCGCGAGGGGCTGAGGGCTGGCATTGTGCACGTGGATCAGCACCTGGTCAGGGCGGGTTCCCTCCGAGGCCAGAAAGGTGACGGCCGAAATCCATCGGACCGGTTCAGCCAACGAAACCTCAATCTTCGGCAGGCCTTCCGCCTCAGGGTGAAAGGCTCTTCCCACCCCCCAGCGTTGATCCTGTCCGTTGAAGTTCCACACCCCCAGAGCTCCCTCGGGAATCGCCGGCTGGGCCGTGATGTCCTGCCAAGCCCATTCTTTCTGGTCGACCCAGTGAGCAGCGGGTTGACCGGCGAATCGCGGCTCATTGGCCGGCCCCCGGACGAACAACTGCACCCGGGCCCCCAAGCTGTTTTCGTGCGGACGGCGATACTTGAGTGCGGGTTCAATGCGGTGAGGCGTCACAGTGACCCCCGCCAACTCTCCGGCCCTTACGGGAAGTGCCGCGGCCAGCCAAGAGCAACAGAACAACCAGATCAAACCGCAGGTTCTTGGCCGAGAGTCGACGCGCCGCATCCCACCTTCCCCTGTCATAGGCTCTGCCGAATTCGACACAATTCACCTCTCCCTGCGGCATGCCTGGCCTGTCCCGGCCGCCCCTTCTCGGAACGCCAACCCGGCACCCCGAGGTCACCCCAGATCACCCACGACACCGCACGCGACCGGCGAACAATGCGGATTGACAGAACAACTCCCCACACAGCCAAGCATGTGGGCCTCACTGCTCAGCGACGCCCGCCCGCGTTGCCAAAACCCCGAAACCGGCAGACTCCCCGGCGTTTCACAATAGAAGCGGCCCCTGCTGCGATCAAGCCGTTTCCACGGGCCATCGAATCCCCAGTCCAACAGGCGCAACTCGGCGTGCCGGGGAGTTTCAGCGGGGCAGGGCCCGGGCCGGCACCGAGCTAGGCCGTGTTTGCCCCCCCAACGAGCCTCCGTTTTGACATCCGCCACCGTTCCCGCTATTGCAAGAGGTTGTGGTGGTTCGCCACCCGCCCCCCCATTGAATGCTCCCCCCCGAAGGCCCACGCCAGCCCACCGGCTGAGTCCCCACCATGCAAGTCGTCTCCTCCCTGGCATCCCTTGCCGCGCACTCTCAGCGACAGCGCCGGCCCCGTGCCGGTCGACCGGTCGACTGGGCCTGCTCAATCGCGTCGCGGAACGCGCTCGGCCTGCTGCTGTCACTGGTTATGCTGCTGGCTGGAATGGGGGCACAGGCCGAGGATTGGCCTGGCTGGCGCGGTCCACGAGGGGATGGCAGCAGTCTCGAAACGGCCATTCCTGAAACGTGGGATGGAACCACAGGCCAAAACATCGCCTGGAAAGTCGCTATCCCAGGGGTGGGGCATGGCTCCCCGATTGTCCGTGGCAACCGCGTGTTCCTGGTCAGTTGCCTTCCCGAGACTCAAAACCGGGTCCTGATTTGCCTTGCTCTCGACAGTGGGCGTCCGTTCTGGCAAACCACCGTCTGCCAGTCAGCCCTCGAAGTCAAACATCATCTCAACAGCCATGCTTCGTCGACCCCTGCCGCCGACGACCAGCGAGTCTATACCACGTTTCTGGAAATCGACGGCTCCACTGCCCCGGCCAAAAATGTCGGCACTCCCCGCCCTCTCACGCCCGGGCAGATCGTGGTGGCCGCTCACGACTTTTCGGGGAAGCTCGTCTGGCTGCGTCGACCTGGGGCCTTCGCCAGTGTCCATGGATTTTGCAGCAACCCCGTGCTGTTTGAAAATCTGGTGATCGTCAATGGCGACCATGACGGCGAGTCGTACATCCTTGCGCTCGACCGCGAAACTGGGGCGACGGTCTGGAAACAACCCCGTGTCCACCAGACCCGCAGTTACGTGACCCCCCTGATCCGCGAGGTGGGCAACCGCGCTCAATTGGTCTTTTCAGGCAGCAAGCAGGTGGTCAGTCTCAATCCCCGCACCGGTGAAACCTGGTGGCAAATCGAGGGCCCGACCGAGCAGTTTGTCGCGTCGCCCGTGTTCGATGGTGACAAGTTCTACCTCGCTGCCGGGTTTCCCACCTACCATGTGCTCGCCATCCGGCCCGATGGAACGGGAGATGTGACCGAGTCGCATGTCGCCTGGCATTCCCGGAACGCGGCCTGTTATGTCCCCTCCCCCGTGGTCATCGGACGGCACCTGTTTGTGGCCGATGACCGAGGGACTGCGAATTGCTTCGACACCCAGACCGGAGAACGCCTCTGGCAAACCCGGCTGGGAACCCACTACAGCGCCTCGCTGGCCACCGTGCGGGGCAAGGCGTGGTTCCTTGCCGATGATGGTGTCACCAAACTGCTCGAACCCGGGCCCGAACCGCAGGTGGTGGCCCAGAATCCCCTGGGGGAAACCGTGTACGCCTCCCCCGCTTTCGCGGCTGGCTCGGTCTTGATCCGCGGGACCGAGCACCTGTTCCGCATCGCCCACTAAGCCCACCCCAGCTCACGGCTTTCGCACGATCCCCGCCAATCGCGCCGCCAAACTCTCTTCAAGCTGCCGCCGACGCGGCAGATCGGCGGCTGCCAACAACACCCGCACCGAGCGCAGCGATTTGAACGCAGCAAATTCCGGGACGGCTGTTGGCCGCGACGGGGTCGAGGCCCCCTTGGCCCGCTGGGTCGACACCCCGCTGGGGCGAGATGACGACAATCGATGCTCCTCAGAAGTCGGCCCAGCCTGTGGGAACACCGGTGTGGTCAGCCAGGCAACAACCTCCTGGTCTCCGTCACGCCGCACCTCCTCGCAAAACGTCCGGACCAAGTCGACCGCCGTGCCTGGGCAGACCCGCCACAAGCCCGACCACCCGGCGGGCAGCCAGTCGCGCCAACCCAGGGCCAACCGTCCCATTGTGAACCGGGCATTGAGGTCCTGCAGGGGACGCAGTCGTTCGTGACCGGCGGCATCGCGATATCGCATCACATCGATCCCCAGCGGGCCGAAGTAACCAGCGGCCGACACTTTCTGGGCCACCAGACGGGTCGCCTCGACCGCCTCGCGCCAGGCGGCGGGAACTGGCTCGCTCGACCACCCGCTTCCCTGCCAGCTTCCCCCGGCGGCTACCTGCTCTGCCACTCCCACCAGCGCGATGGTTCCGTTCTGCGAGAGCTCCCACTGCACCCCCGCTTCAGCCATGGCATCGAGCAGCGGCTCCAAAACCAGGGGGCGTGTCGCCGCGAGCCGCTGCTCGTAAAACCGCCGATGGGGTTCCTTGTCTTTATCACCCACCCCCCGAATCGCCTCCCGCCCCGACATCCCGAAGTTCGCCTTCAGAATCCAGCCAGCGGCCGAGTCGGGCAGATCCCGCAGGGCTGAAGGGAAGTCGCTCAGGCTGTCAATCACCCGGCTGCCGGGAAGAGCCAGCCCCAATTCCTGTTCCCACTGCCACCGCTGGACCCGCGAGTTCACCTGCGAAACCTCCATCAGCGGTGGAATTGCCAGGGAGTGACCCCATCGCTTAGCCAAGCGTTCTGCCAAGTCGCGGGCGGCTGGGGTCCACCCCCAAGGCACCAGCGTTCCGCTCAGCTCCGGCAGACACTGCGCGTGAAAATCGAGTCCCTGCAGCCGGTCGGGAGGAAGAAATGGAAACCACGTTTCAGACGTTGCGGAGATCGCCTGGGTGGAGGAGGCCACCCCCAGAACCAGATCTCCTGGGCGGACCAATGGCAGCCAAGACCACGCCAACTCGGCGTTCAGGGATCTCAGCCGATCGGTCAGCGAAACCAGTAGCCCCCCAGCTCGGCCACCCGCCGCCTGCTCCTTCAGAGACTGCCCGCCCAGAGACTGCCACTCGAGAAACCGCCCCCCCCAATCCAGTTCACACGTAAAATTCCCGAGAAAGACTCGCCGTCCCCCACCGGCCCCTCCAGACTCGGCATCTCTCGGGCGTGTCCATTCTTGGCTCGGTCCCAATTCGGCAGGATTTCCAGTCATCCTTTGGTTGCCCCCTGTGGCGAATCTGTCAGTTTGGCAGTCATGAATCCGGCACCGTCCTTCCCGATTATCCCCAACCCATTACATTTCAACAACTTACAACTCCCCAGTCATTTCTGGCACACCACTTGCTGTTTAGTCTCGCCCATTCGGACCCACGTGCGGACTTCGGTCCCTCCATTTGGCTGCGAGTCTCTAAACGTTCGAGGAGAAGCTGTGGCGAAGTTGATGATCTTCGATGATGACGTTCACAAGAGTCTGCTGGCGGGAGTCGGCAAGTTGGCCCGTGCTGTGGGCAGCACGCTGGGCCCCCGCGGCCGGAATGCCGTGCTGGATAAGGGATGGGGTGCACCCAAGGTCACCAAGGACGGCGTGACGGTTGCCGAAGACATCGATCTCGAGGACCCATACGAAAACATGGGTGCCCAGTTGGTCAAGGAGGCGGCTTCCAAGACCAGCGATGTCGCGGGCGACGGAACCACGACCGCCACGATTCTCGCCGAGGCCATTTATAAGGAAGGCTTGCGCTACCTCGCCAGCGGTGCTGATGCCATGTCGCTGCAACGCGGCGTGCACAAGGCGGTCGCGGCGGTCATTGAAGAGCTGAAGAAGCTCTCGAAGAGCGTCGACGCCAAGGACAAGAAGTCGACCCAGACGGTGGCCACAATCGCCGGGAACAATGATCCCGAAATCGGCGGCATTCTCGCCGACGCCTTGGTGCAGGTCGGCAAAGATGGTGTGATCACCGTTGAAGAAGGCCGGCAGGTCAGCACTTCGGTCGAACTGGTCGAAGGGATGCAGTTCGATCGCGGCTACCTCTCGCCCCACTTCGTCACCGATCAAGACGAGCAGACCTGCGAGCTGGAGAACTGCCGCATCCTGATTTACGAAGAAAAGATCACCACCGCCAAGTCGCTGGTTCCTCTGCTCGAGAAGATCTCGAAGGGCCGGCACCCGTTGCTGATCATCGCCGAAGACATTGAAGGCGAGGCCCTTGCGACCCTTGTGGTCAACAAGTTGCGGGGCATCATCAATGTGGCCGCGGTGAAGGCTCCTGGCTATGGCGATCGGCGCAAGGCGATGCTGGGCGACATTGCCGTGCTGACCGGCGGCAAAGCCATCTTCAAAGATCTGGGGATCAAGCTCGAGAACGTCGCGATGAGCGACCTCGGCGTGGCCAAGAAGATCAATATCGACGCCGAGAACACCACCATCGTCAAGGGGGCTGGTGCGAAGGACGAGATTGAAGGCCGAGCGGCCCAGATTCGGGCCGAGATCGCCGTCACCGACAGCGAGTACGACCGCGAAAAGCTGCAGGAACGGCTCGCGAAACTGGCGGGCGGCGTGGCCCAGATCAACGTGGGCGCTGCCACCGAGACTGCGATGAAGGAACGCAAAGACCTCATCGAAGACGCGTTGGCTGCCACTCGCGCCGCTTTGGAAGAAGGCATTGTTCCCGGCGGCGGCGTGGCTCTGCTGCGTTGTGCTGGGGCCATTGAAAGGCTCGGCCTGACGGGGGACGAAGGCTATGGAGCCAAGATCATCCAGAACGTGCTGGACATTCCGCTGCGATATATCGCCACCAACGCCGGGCTCGATGGCTCGGTGGTGGCCAACAACGTGCGCAAGCAGAAGACCAAGACCCAGGGATACGACGCACTGAACGACAAGTACGGCGACATGTTCGACGCCGGAATTGTCGATCCCTGCAAAGTGACCCGCTCGGCCCTTCAGAACGCAGCGAGCGTCGCCTGCCTGCTGCTGACCACCGACTCGATCATCGTCGACGAGCCCAAGAAGGAAGAGGACTCCCACCACGACCACCATCACGACGGTGGAATGGGGGGCATGGGTGGCATGGGGGGCATGGGTGGAATGGGGGGCATGGGTGGCCTGCCCGGCATGGACCTGGGGATGTCCTTCCGATCGGTTTCGGAGTTCGCTTGGGTCCCGCGTCGTCCGGCGCGGGCCGCCCCCGCCCGCGGCCCCGCCCCCCCCTGCGCAGCCGGT
>JBKCTR010000952.1:0-2205 GCA_046318755.1 Planctomycetaceae bacterium | reverse complement strand
TGATAGTGCCCACCAGTGCGAAAGTAGGTCATCGCCGGGTTCATTCCAACACCCCGTCTGGGTCTCCCAGACGGGGTGTTTTGCTGCGCCCATAGAACTTGATCGCGATTCCGTCCGCAGGCGATGAGCGGGCGGCGGTGTCTCCCGTCCTTCCG
The DNA here is from genome assembly GCA_046318755.1 of Planctomycetaceae bacterium. Taxonomy (GTDB): domain Bacteria; phylum Planctomycetota; class Planctomycetia; order Planctomycetales; family Planctomycetaceae; genus UBA10511. The sequence goes on along the minus strand of JBKCTR010000952.1, from coordinate 2,050 downwards.
GTCCGGTCGCTATCCTCGTTCCGTTTGGCATCCGCAGGGTGTGCTCGGCATCCTGCCGCCCGTTGAGGTTCGAGTGCGCCCTTTCACCGGAGTTCGCATGCGGGTTCCCAGTTTGGTCTCCTGCCGCAGCATTGGCTGGTTTGCCAGTCTGCTGCTTGTACTGATCGCTCCCCAACTCGCCTCTGCCGACACCCCGTGGAAGGCTGGGGTTTCCAAGCGGGTCATCACCCCCGAGACCTCGGTCTGGCTCGCGGGCTATGGGTCGAAGCGGGCTCCCGATGGCAAATTGCATGACCTCTGGATGAAGGCCCTGGCCCTCGAGTCGGCCACCGGCGAACGGGCGGTGCTCATCACCAGCGACTTCCAGGGAGTCCCCAAAATCATGAGCGACCCTGTCTTCGCGCGCCTCAAGACCGAGTTCGGTCTCGAACGCCGGCAGGTAATGTTCACGTTTTCGCACAACCACTGTGGCCCCCGCCTCGGCGACGACCTGATCGACTATTACCCCGTCGAGGCCGAGCAAGAAGAACTGGTTGCCGCCTACACCCGCGTCATGATCGACCGGACGGTCGAACTGGTGGCAGATGCCCTGCGGCAACTGGCCCCGGCTGAACTGCACACCAGCCAGGGGCGGGCGACATTTGCCGTCAATCGCCGCAACAACCGCGAGGCCGACGTCCCCCAACTGCTCGAGCAGGGAACTCCTCTCGTGGGACCTGTGGATCACACCGTTCCCGTGATCCGCGTGACCCGTTCCGGCGGTGAAGTCATCGCCATCGTCTTCGGCTACGCCTGCCATCCCACCACGCTCAGCTTTATGACCTGGTGTGGAGACTACCCCGGCTTTGCCCAACTGCTCATCGAGCAGAAATATCCCAGTGCCTTGGCGATGTTCGTCAACACGTGTGGCGGAGACCAGAATCCACTGCCGCGCCGCAAGGTCGAATTGTGTGAAAAGTATGGCCAGCAATTGGCCGCCGGTGTGTTCCAGGCACTCGACAGCCCACAATCCCCTGTTTCAGGGGGGCTGAAAACTTCGTTTTCATTGATTGATCTTCCCTATCTTCAGGTGGTGACCCGGGCCGAATTGGAGAAAGAGGTCCGGGAGAACAATGGCATCAAGGCTCGCTGGGGGGCCCGGCTGTTGAAGAAGCTCGATGCCGGGGAACAGTTCGAATCGGCCTATCCCTATCCGCTGCATGCCTGGCGATTGGGGAACGAACTGCTGATGATCGGGATGGGGGCTGAGACCGTGGTCGATTACGCCCTGAAGTTCAAACAGCAATATGGTCCAGTCACCTGGGTCTGCGGCTATGCAGACGACATGATCTCGTACATTCCCTCCCGGCGTGTTTGGGAAGAGGGTGGTTACGAGGGGGGCTTCAATCTGTTCGAATACGGACGCCCCGCACTGCGTTGGGCGGGAGACATCGAAGACCGGATTTCGGCCGGTGTGGAACGGCTGGTGCGCGAAGTCGGGGGGGCTCCAGTCGTGCGACCGTGATTCATTCTCCTGCCGCTGTGAACCGCGAGGGCTGCGATGTCTGGGAAGGATCTGCCAAGCGGACATTGGTGGGACACGCTGGGACTGGGGAGGGACGCCGGATGGCTGGTCGTCCTACTCTGCCTCGTGGTGTCGGTGCCCGCCTGGGGAAGTGAGGATTGTGCGGCGGCCCCACCCAGCCTGATGGTTGATGCGGGGCTGCATCACCTGCGACGCGAGGGAGACCGGGAGTGGGACGATTTTCCCGAACAACCCGAGTCGAGCCAGTTGGCGGTCCGGTTTTTGGTCCCCGAAGGATCGACCTGGCGGACGTTGAGCCTGCGGCAGGTGGATGTGCGGCTGGCCTGGACGGTGCGGCTCAATGGGCGGGAACTGGGAACCCTGCTGGCCGACGAGAATGATCAGGTCCGTTTAATCGCGATCCCCGACAGCGTCTTGCAGACTGGCGACAACGAACTGACGATTGCCCAGGCGGCGGGTTCGACAGCCATCGATGACATTCGGGTCGGCGAACTGCAACTGCTGGAGCCGGCTGTGGAAGAGGTT
>JBKCTR010000951.1:0-2118 GCA_046318755.1 Planctomycetaceae bacterium | reverse complement strand
CTGCGGCGTGAAGTCGATCGCGGAGCTGCGCACGGAAGCGAGATTCATACAGGTCACACCGGCCTCGGTGAGGGAGAACCATCCGCATGACATCGTCATCACTCAGGAAGCGCCGAATTACACGGCCGAGCACGTCGACGTGCGGTAGCCGCTCCGCCGCCTGGCTCGCGCTGGGCTGCGGGCTCTGGCTCGGCTTGGCCCCCCTTCAGGCCGCCCCCCCGGCGGGCTCTTCGGCGGCCCCCCGGGGAGTGCGCCGGCTGCAGTCGTTCTCGACTCTGCCCACGCTGCAGCGTCCCACCACCGCGGCCCCGGGCACAGCCACCGCCGGCCGCGGCGGCCAGGTCGCCCAGCCCGCTCGGTCGTCCTCGGCCGCGGCTGGTTCCGCCTCGCGGTCACGTGTCTCGGTCCCCCAGCACGACAGCGCCACCCCCGCCGGGTATGTGGTCACCGCCGGAGACGAGAGCTTTCCTCCGAAGGCACCTCCCGCCGACGCCCAGCCTCGCCGGCGGAACACCGAGGTCCGCACCGTCAGCGCCGACGAAGAGGATCTCGGGCTGACGCCCGATCCGGCCCCCGAAGCGGTCCCTCAGGGCCCCAGCCGGCGGTTCAAGAAAATCGACGAGATCCTTCCCTTCTACGACTACACCCGCGATGAGGCCACCCGCCGGTGCGACAACCTCTGCCCCCGGCCCGAGGGGGTCGACTGCCCGGACTGCGTCCGTGACAATCCCGAGTACTCGGCCGAGAACTGCCCCGAATGCCCCAATGAGATCCGCCTGGTCGATGTCGACCCCCGGACCAGCCAAGTGGCGGCGATCGGCAATCGCCCCTTCCTGCCCGTGCAGTACGAGTGGGAAGCCAGCAACCTCTATCACCTGCCGATCTACTTCGAAGACTTCTGCCTGGAACGCTATGGCCACACCCGCCACTACCTGATCCAGCCGTTCGTCTCGACCGGGTTGTTCGCCACGCAGTTGTTGGGCATCCCCTACCAGATGACGATCGACCCCATCTGCAAAAAGCGGTACGTCCTCGGCTGGCACCGTCCCGGAGACTGTGTCCCCTACCGCTACCACCAGATCCCCTGGAACACCGAGGCCGCCATCGTTCAGGCCGGCTTTGTCACCGGTGGCTACTTCCTGTTCGCCCCCGGCGTCAGCCCGTAGTCGATCTCCAGGCTCTCCACCGTCGCATCTCACCCCAGACAGGGCTCGCCCCCGTCTGGGGTGATGCTCTTTGAAGCCCCCGCGGACCATGGCGTTCGCCAACGCGTCGCCGCCCGAACGCCGGCGGTGACTGCCAACACCGGGCGTGCAGCGGAGCCGAGTCTCGAACGCGGCGCGTGTCGGCCCCTCCCGGCGCACAACATCCCCCCAACCCCCTCGGTCAGACAGGGGTTGGCGGACGAACCACTCCAAGCGCCGCTCCTCCCAATCACAGGGCCTCCACTATTGGGCGGGCTGAATTCTTGGGCGGGCTGAATTGTCAGGCGGCCCCGCCCCGCGCGATCGGCGCAAGCCTCGGCAAGACAGCACCTTGCGCCGACTCGCCCGACAACCCATCCCAGCGCCACAAAAATTCTTGACTTTCTGACTTGATCATAGATTGTCTAGTGTTATTTTATCACGTGTTCACAATTCCATTTTCTTGCGGGAGCACACCAGGTCTCGCCACACGCGTCGGCTGCGGAGGCAGGCCCGAGCCAAAGCGGCAGCACAGCGGAATCACTCAGGATTTTCCGGAGCGACCGCACTTCAGGACCTGCCCGAAGCAACGGACCCACAGTCCGGACACGATCACAATCGGAATCATCTAGCCGGCTCCGTTGGCTGGACAGAGACTGAACGGGATGTCCCCGCTTTGCCAGCACCAGTTCAGGCGCTGTCCAACGGTCTTCCCTCCAGCCGTCAGCCGGTGAAGAGTCCCTCCACACCGCACTCTCCCATCCCCCCCGCACTCCCCCAGCGGGAGGTCGTACCCGGCACCACCCCCGACCCCCGCCACGGACAACGGCGGCAGCCGCACAACGACCGGTGGCTCTGGCGCGACAAGATTCTGCTGGGGGATCTGGCCGTGCTGGTGGGAGAGGAAGGCTCTGGCAAGACGCGCGTGCTGGCC
>JBKCTR010000950.1:0-8692 GCA_046318755.1 Planctomycetaceae bacterium | reverse complement strand
TTCCCCAAGCGAATCGTGAGGCGCCGGAACTGGCCCCCGGGAAGTCAGGCGGCGCGGTCGATCGCCCGCGTCGACTGCCAGACTTCTTCGAGTTCGTGCTGCTGGCGTTTGGCGGCCTGTGCCGCGGCGGCTTGCCGTTGTTGCTCGACCAGCCGCTCCAACTGCTCCAGACGCTGCTCGGCGGTCAGCAGCAGACCGCGCTCGGTGTCGACCTGTTCGCTCGCCTCAGATCGGCTGGCCTTGCACTGCTCGAGGGTGGTCTGCAGCCGGTGGATGTGCTCGCGGTGGGCGGTCAGCCGCCGCACGTCGAGCAGGCCGGTCGCACCCGCACTCCGGGCCTCGGCCAGTGCCTGGTGCAGAGTGTGCCGGGCGGTTTCGCAAGCGGCCTCACGGTCCCGCAGGAGCGTGAGAGCCTGCGCCAGCCGCTGCCGCTGCAGGTCCCGCTCGTGCTCGCGCACCCGGATCAACACGCTCCAGTTTGTCGCCATGCACCCGTTCCTGTTATGTCTGCTTCAGAGAGGCTCGGGTCACGTGAACGGTCTCTTGGTACTGATGGTGACAGTCGATGCACGAGTCGATTCGTCCCCGCGACAAGACGCGGTTGGTCCGGCCCTCGAGCACCGCGTATTCCCAATCGCCATGCTCCGGGTCATAGCCGGCCGCCCGCTTGCGCATGACGGTGAACAGAATGGGCTTGGTGCTCTCTTTGCTCTCCAGCTTCGATTTGACAATCACGGCCCCCTCGGGATAGGTCCCCTCTCCCGACAGAATGGTCTCTTTCGCATTCGGCGTCACATACACGTGGCACCAGGCGGGATCGAAGCTCCCCTCATGAATGTTGTTGTTGGCGTACTGGCCAGTGACCACCCTACACAAGGCGGCGGTCGAATCGGCCATGCGATGCGGCGTCTTGGTGATTTGCGTCAACGCATCCAGCTTTTCCACGTGGAGGACGAGTTGTCCTGACAGATCGGTTTGGATGGGCTCCTCCGGACCGGCCCAGGTCACCGCGCCACAACAGATCGCAGCCAAACACAGGCACACCTGGCGTCTTTGCATGATTCCGTTCCTGAACAGGGGACGCCTGTGTCAGGAAGGCTTCCCGGAATGACTCGTCCGACACGGACTGATCATCGCGACAAAGGGACCTGACCCCTTTTTTCCTCCCCGGCCTCCAGTTGCCGGGCCAGCGCGATGAGGTTCCGCTGCAGTTCGGGCCAGTCCGTCCAGTCGTCCCGCCCCTGGCAGAGAAACCTCCGCAGATTGTCTTCTTCCCGCAGCGCCACGTCCACCTCGCGCCGGCTCCCCGCCTGGTACGCCCCAATCGACACCAGATCCTCGGCCTGCGCGTACGCCGCGAGAATGCGCCGGATCCCCGCCGCCGCCCCCACATGCTCCCGCGAAACCACATCCCCCATCACCCGGCTCAGACTCGACAGCAGATCGATCGCCGGGAAGTGCCCCCGCTCGGCCAGCTTCCGCGACAACATCACATGCCCGTCGAGAATGCCCCGCACCGTGTCGGCAATCGGCTCGTGCGGATCATCCCCCTCCACCAGCACTGTGTACAACCCGGTGATGCTCCCCCTCGCCGTGCGCCCGCTGCGCTCCAGCACCCGCGGCAACAGCGCGAACACACTGGGGGGAAACCCGCGCGTCGCGGGAGGTTCCCCCGCCGCCAGGCCAATCTCGCGCTGCGCCAACGCCAGCCGCGTGATGCTGTCGACCACCAGCAGCACGTTCTGGCCACGGTCGCGGAAATACTCGGCCAACGCCGCCCCCACGCTCGCCGCCCGCCGCCGCACCAGCGGAGACTCGTCACTGGTCGCCGCCACCACCACCGACCGGGCCAATCCCTCGGGGCCCAGATTGTCTTCGAGAAACTCGCGCACCTCGCGGCCCCGCTCGCCAATCAGCACCACCACCTTCACGTCGGCCGTGCTGTGCCGCGAGATCTGCCCCAACAGCACGCTCTTTCCCACCCCCGAACCAGCGAAGATCCCCAGCCTCTGCCCCAGCCCGCACGTCAGAAACCCGTCGAGCGCCCGGATGCCGGTCGCCAGCGGAGTGTCGATGCGCGGACGATCGAGGGGCGAACCGGGGGCCTGGTGGAATGGCACCCGATCGGGCAGCAGCGGGGCCGGACCCTGGTCGAGCAGCCGCCCCGACCCATCCAGCACCCGCCCCAACAATCCCGGACCAACCCGCAGTGTGGGGGCGGAACGTTCCAACACGACCCGGCTGCCAGGACGCACCCCGGCCAGATCCCCCTCGCACAACAGCACCGCCTCGTGATCCTGAAAGCCGACCACCTCGGCTCGCAGCGGAGACGCCCCCTGCCGCTCGACCCGACACCACGCCCCCAGCGGAGCGGGAAACGCCGCCACCGACAGGGCCAACCCCGACAGCCGCGTCACACTGCCAGTCAGCCCCAGCGGCAGCACGCGGGCCAGCAGGTCTCCCCGGGCCGACGGCGGACGGGCGTCGCGCAAGACAACGTCGCGCGGCTGTGCCGGGCGCGGGGCGTCGGCAGCCAAGGAACGGCGGGAAAAGAGCGCGCGGGTCAGGCTCATGTCGGGTTGTCAGTCGCGGGAGTCGTCAACACCATGCATCCAGGGCAGCCCGTCGAAGGCCGCCCGGGCCCCAGAGGGCCCTCACTTTCTCGCGGCCCCAGAGGGCCCTTCCTTACTCGAGGCCACAGAGCCCCTTCACTCACTCGTCAGCTCCTCGACCAGCCGCGTCAACCGGGTTTCGATCCGGGCGTCGATTTCCCCTCCCGCCAACTCCACCACGCACCCGCCGCGTTGCAGTTGCTGGTCGGCGATCAGTTCGCACCCCGGCCCGGCCAGTCGCTGACTCCCCGGCGCGGTCAGCAGGTCGAGATCGGCGGGATGCAGCCGCAGCGACGTCACCGGCAGTCCCGCTGCCAGGGCCACCGCTTCACGCACCAGGGCCACACTCTGCGTGGGACGCCGGCCCAATTCCTGCTGCAGAATGCGCTCGGCCATTTGGGCGGCCAGCACCGTCAGGTCGGTTTCCCAGCGGGTCAGCAGCGCGGCATGTTGTCCTTCCAGTTGCGCCACAAGGTGGCGAGCCGAGTCGAGCACGTCGCCAAATTCCGTCCGGGCCAGTTCGACTGCCCGCTCGCGGGCCAACCGCTCGACCTCGTCGGCCACCTGCTGCTGCGCCAGTTCCCAGCCCGCCGCGTACCCTTCCGCCTGGGCCGCGTCCCGCAGCCGCTGCAGTTCCCCTGTGTCCGGTTTTCCTGTGTCCGGTTCTCTGTCGGGGTGATCCGCCAACCCCCCTGCCCCCGGCACAGGCTCATTCCCAGCGAGCCCCGCCAAAGACAGCCCCGCCGCCGCCTGCACGAAACGCTCGATCTCCCCCGGATCCGACAGCCCCCGGGCCGACAAAACCGTGTGATTCCCCGCGTATGCGTCCCCTCCGGAAGGGGCCGCGGAAGCCCCATCGGGCAGCTCGGCGAAATGGCCCCGCTTGATGACGCGGGCCGTGGTGCGCAACAGGTTCATGCAGGCTCCTCAAACCCGGGTGTGACAGGGGCCACGCGCAATGGCAGCGGTCGGCCGCGGTAACGCAAGGGAATCAGCCGTTCGGCAATCGCCCGCTGGGCCGCATCCACATCCCCCAGCCGGACCGGCCCCAACGCACTCCGCGTGGCCGCCAGATGCTGGGCGTCCCCACTCGCCAGGGCATGCACCAGCTTGGCGACCAGCGGCTCATCGGCCCCCCGCAGGGCCACCGCCCAGTGCTCGCTGTCGAACTGGGCGAACAGCTCGCGCAGCGAATTGTCATCGAGCATCGCCAGATCGGTGAAGGCCGACTCGCGAACTCCCGGGAGGGGCGTGGCCGGTTTCGGCCGCGCGGCTGCCAGCGGGACCTCCGCACTCGCAGGACGCGACGCCCCGTATCCCCCCGGCAACCCGGACGCCGGGGGGGCGATGGCGGCGGGTGGACTCGCAGCCGAGACGGTGTCGCTGAACGAGGTGCGAATCGGACCGGCCCCACGTCCGCGTGCCGGGTGGGATGTTCCACCGGTGTCCATCCCACGCGGCGGTTGGGCGTACATCGCCAGGTGCCGCAGTTGAGGAGCCGGGGGGGTGTCGTGGGCCTCGTGCGCGGTGTGCAGTCCCACGCCTCCCATCGAAAAGCCTCCCTGTGATCCCAGTCCCTGTGATCCCAGTCCCCGGGGGCCAATGCCCTGCGAGCCGATCCCCTGGGTGGCCCGGGCAGTGCGCACCTGCCGCAGTCGCGTCGCCAGGGTCGCGGCCAATTCGTGCAGCACGGCGGGGGCCGGCGTCTCAAGGGCCGTCATCCGTCGCACCACATCCAGCCGGTTGGCCGACGGCATCATCCGCAGCACAAACGAAGATTGGGCCGGCGGCAGTTGCGACAGAATGACCGCAATCGTCTGCGGCTGTTCATCTTCCAGCAGTTGGTGCCACTCTTCCGCCGAGCAGTCGTGCAGTTGGGCGAAACTGACGGGGGCCTCGGTGGTGGGCTCCCATCCCGCCGCGCGCCGTCCTGCCGGCTTGGCCGACGCACCCCGTGGTGGACGAATCGAATCGAGGTCGAATCCCGTGGCCGATTCGTCTTCGGCGTCGTTCACGGCAGGACTGCGGTGACGGCTCGACCGCGGCGATTCCGTCCGGAAACTCTCGGACCGCCGGTCCTCCTGGCGAACTCCCGACGCCACAGTGCCGTTGCTTTCGTCTTCGTCCGGTTGGGGGACGGGGGTCGGTCGTCGACGCGGTGGGCTGGCGGACCGTGTCTGTGCGGGATTCTCGGTCGAGGTTTCAGCCACGGGAGATTCACCCGTCCCAGAGCCCGAGCCATCGGGGGTCGCCGAAGCAGCCGATGAGCCGGCACTCGCACCACCGGCGGCGGCCGTGGCGCTCGCCACCCGACGTCGACGACGCTGGATCAGCAGCCCGAGCGCCGCCAGTCCCGAGACTCCACCGGCGACCCAGCCACCGGCACGCCGCCAGTTCAGCCCCGTCAGGTAGCAGGTGATGGGGTTCGACCAGTGGTCATCACCCCCAGCCGCCCCTTCCTCGAAGGTGACCGTCACAAACTCCCGCGCGGGAACACGCGGACCAAGCTGCAATTCTTTCCGCACCACCTGCTCCACCTTGCGGCGGACATCGATGCGCGAGCGGCGCGGTTTGCCGTTGGAGCCCACCGCGCTCTCCGGCCGTTCCCCCGGCTGCAGCAGCGACCGCGTGACCACTCCCGGAATGACCACCGTCACATGCGGCGGTTGGTCGACCGCGACGTTCGACTGGTCCCCCGGCCCCCGCCGGTTCTCGGCGGACCGTGCGGCCACGGCGACCCGCACCTGCGGAATCCAGGCCAATTGCTGTTCCAGCCGGGTCTGCAGTTTCGTCCGGGGATTGGCGACGCTGCGGGCATCGGTGCGGGATGGGCTGCGTCGCGTGCCCGGTCGGCCTGTGGCGGGGTCCGACACCTCCGTCCTCCCCAGGGTCGCCAGGCGGGCCGCCTCGCGCCCGGCAGGAGCCTCTTCCGCATAGGTCCGTGGGGAACTCGGTTGACTGACGGAGTGCTCAACCAACTCGACGTCGTCGGTCCGGGTTGGAGGCACGCGAGGTGCCAGGGAACGCGGAGGGGATGTCTCGGTGGGCGCCGGGGTCTCGGCATGCCGCACCAGTTGCGCCCCGTCGGGACCGAACTCGATCAGCGAGACATCGTCTGAACTGGCGAGGCCGAAGGTGCTGACCACGGCGGTCTTCAACGACTCGGCCAGGCTGGCGGGAATGCGCTTGCCGGGGCGGGGGGTGATGTTCAACACCACCGTCATCCGGGTGTCGGCCTGAAAGCTTCGTTTGCGGCTGCGGTTCCACATGAGCCGGGCGTCGGCAATGTGCGGATCCTTCTTGAACATCGCGACCAGGTCACTGGCGCGGGCCGAGTCGAGCAGTTCCTGCCGATGGGTTTCGCTGACCGACCAGGCGGCCTGGCCGAGCGCCTTTTCGAACCGGCTGCTGTTGGCCTCACTGGCCGGGGCCAGCGATTGCAGCAGGGTTTCGCACTGGGTCACCTGGTCGGGGGGAACCAGCAGTTGCCCACGGACCACCCGCACCTCGGTGACCCCGGCCTCTTTCAGCTTCGCCTGGGCGGCGCGCACTTCGTTGGTCGGCAGGGCCTGGCCCCCCCAGAGCGGCACACTGGCGGGCGCGGCGGATTGGCTGGCGTAGTACCATCCCCCGGCCAGCAGTCCCACGCCCAGCACCCCTCCCAGCGCCGCCCGCTGTCGCAGCGAGAGCAGCCCCAGCCGTTGCCGCACCTGGGTGGCGAAATTCGACCACGGGTTCATGGGAGAGGCACAGCCGGGGAGGAGGGGAAGAGCAGCCGGGGACCAGGACGGCGTACCCTGCGGAACCGCAGTTGGGCACAGCCTTCCGAACCCCGTGGGAAGGGGGCGGGGGTGATACCCCGGAACCGGCGGGGGGGTCAAGACCCGTTTGGAACCTCGGCAAGCAGGGCGAACTGGGTGGTTTTGGAGTGGGTCAGTAACGACCAGGGGGAAGGCGGGCAGCCACCCAGGAGGCCCGGCGATTACGCGACCAGCGGACCAGTGGACCTGTGGAGCGGCCGGAACATGGACCGTGGACCGCGAAACCGGCGAAGCGGGTGAACCGGGGGAACGGAGAAACCGGGTGGCGGATGGCGGGGGACAGCGCGACGACGAGGTGGTCACCCGCAGTCACGACGACAGGTATCGCCCGGTGCCGGTTGGCTCGGCTGTCCCAACGTCATGGCCCGACGACATCTCCCCACGACATCTCTCAACAACATGGCGAACGATTCGCCGGGGCGTCGTGTCGATCACAGCTTTCGCCGTCCGGTGGAAAAACCGATCGGCCAATCCGGCCGGGCTACCCAAGCGGGGTACGGACGGATTAAAATCTGATCCTTCGGAGAGGTGGCAGAGCGGTTGAATGCACCGGTCTTGAAAACCGGCGTGTCTGAAAGGGCACCGTGGGTTCGAATCCCACCCTCTCCGCTCCCGGGCGTCCTGCGGATGCCCTGTTTTCTCGCGGAAACCGCGATTCCCGAGCCGCCCGGCGACCATGTCGCCCCCCGGACGACGCTGTCTCTATTGCACGTGGAACAAGTTCCACGCGACGGAAGTCGTGTGGATTTCAATCCACACCCAGGACAAGTACCCAGACCCCCGATCTCGGCACCTCCGACCCGGGCACGTTCGATCCCGGCAGGCCCGACCCCGGCAGGGATGACCCCGGTCGGGGTCCCCCAGAGCGTAGCCGGGGGTCGAGCGAAGCGACCACCCCCGGTCCACGCCCCCCCAACGCCCGCACCCCGAAGGGTGTGCCAGACAACGTGGGTCAACTGGACCAGCGTGGGACGACCCTCATCGACCGGCCCACGGACTTCCGTGTGCGTGAGGTACGCACGACACCCTGCACGGCGGGTGGCGCCGCGCTGCGCGAGGTGAGTTGGCGACCCCTTCCTCGGTGGACACGACCCAAACATCGGTGGAAATTCCCTGGAGTTGTAGGAATATGTCCCTATCCCCTTTGACGTCTCCAACGGCTGCGGCTGATGGCGTGCTGGCTTTGCCAGCCCAGGTCACAACTCCTCAGATCGGGATCGTCTAATGATCTCCAAATCGTTTTGAGCGGCCTGGTAATCGGGGGCGATTTCGAGCGCCTTGAGAACGTGCTTCTCCGCAGCGTTCCAATCGCGCCGCAAAATCGCAACGCTCCCCAGACCGTTGTGGGCACTCGGATCACCGGGAGCCGACTTCAGCACTTTCTGGAAAGCTTCTTCGGCGGCAGCCAACTGACCATCAACGTCTCCGTTTTTCCCCCCATACATCGTCACCATCGCTTTGTTTTTGAACCAATAGCCTTGCAAATTATGCAGCATGAGGTCATCAGGCCATGATTTCGTCCCCTGTTCCAGCAGCATTTCTTCCTCTCTGAGTAACCGATTCGCCTTGTTCCAATCGGACTTCCTCACAGCCGACAGCGTCTTCAATTGCGACTCGTAGACTTTTTCAACGAGGTCCGCGCGTTGGTCGGCATCTATCACGATCTCGTCGATGTTTGGATTCTTTCGCTGGATCCAGTCTGCGCATCCCAGGTAGGCAATCGTGATGATTTCAGCAGGAACCTGCAGCCATGTTCTGTCATCATCGCCCCATTTCGGACCACCCAGCCATACCCCCGCGAACATCAGCTTAGCCTTGGTCTCGCTGGTACCTCCGGCAAGGCAGGCTTCGTAAAACATGTGGTGTACCTCTCTCCAATGTTTCTTGCGGTACTGCTCCTTGCACCGCTCCTCATTGAACTCTTGGCAATAGGCGTCATGCACAACGGCGGCTTTGAGAAACTCTTTCTGCCAACGGTCGTCCGTGATTGCCAGCAGAAGACGCGGCACACTGGCACCATCGGTGTAGGTTCCCCTGGGCGCGGTCCATTTGACGCCTCGCGTATCGACGAACACCAGACGCTCATCCGTCAGTTCCTTGAGGTTCTTTCCGGACACCTCCTTGAGCGCGATCTCCGTCGGTTCGAAATACGACGCTCGTTTGTTCGGTCTCTGTGGCCAACACCCACACATCACCAGACAGACGAGTGTGCAGATCCAGCGGCCATCAACTCTCAAACACATGGGAAACCTCAGCAAG
>JBKCTR010000949.1:0-3790 GCA_046318755.1 Planctomycetaceae bacterium | reverse complement strand
AGAGCACCCCGCCCCCCCGCGCTCTTGCTCACTCTGCATGATCTGGAAGTGATGGGTTACTGCCCAACCCTCCCCGGTCTGGGCTGATTGAGATTGTGATGCGACGGCGGTTGCAGAGAGAGCTCCCCGTGAATATCCCGGAAACAGGCGTTGGCACGAGCGGTGATGGAAATGCCACAGAACACACGGCGGGAAACATTCCGGCCGGGAGGTCCATGCCAGATACGTGTTTGCTACGCAGCGTTCCGGCGTAATGCAACGTACCAGTCGATCTCTCGGTCACCGGGGCGTCGGTCAGACCTCGGGGGTCGGCAGGTCGCCGTTGTCGGCGAGTTCTTCCGAGAGACACAGCACATAGCCATCGGGATCGGTCACCTCGAACTCGGCCAGTCCATAAAACATTCGTTCGAGGCGACGGGTGACGGGCTGGCGTCGGGAGAGTTCGGCATACACCTCACGCAGCCGTCCCCCCGCGAGTCTCAGGTAGACATCCCATCGATAGGGGCGTGGACCCGGCCTCAGACGGGGCGTTCCCCGGCGCAGCATGATTTCCGTACCGCGATGCCGCAGAATCGCAAACTCAAACGGGGGGACTGCGGAAATGGATCGGCGATGAATCCAAGCACCTCGCGGTACCAGGCCATGTTTTCCGCGACATCGGTCACTTCAAGAACGGGAATGGCTTGAGTGAGGGAGGCGTGTTGCCACACGGGGATTCGAACAGTTCGATAACTTGGTGAATGGCAGCGGGGAAACCATTGGTGTTGGTTGGACCCGCATGATACACGAATTTCGATGGCTCTGTTCCACTGCGGTGGCGAGGCCGCGGCGGGGGCGCGTTGCCGATACCCCCTGGTTTTCCGGCCCACAACTTGCCCGGCTGTCGACGAAGGCCTGTCGGCACAATGCCCGGCTAGCTCTCTCCCGTGCCGAACTCGGGTCGGGCATACGATTCCAGATAGCCACACCCGGTGCAACGGAATACGGCAAACGGAACCCAGTCTTCCCGTGGCGGCAGTTTGGTTACCGTCCAAAAGGAACGCTGCGGGGATCCGGGGACCCAGGTTGCCGGACGCACCCCGCCATAAAGGAAATCGGTAATGAAACCCTGCTGCATGGAGTGCGCACACTTGGGGCAGGTCTCAGGAGTCGGGCTCATGGATCGACTGGCGGTGTGAGGTTGCGGAACAGAGTACGGACAAGATGAAACGATTCACCTGCTTTAACGAGGCTACCATCGGCCCCATGCGATCGTCAACGGCTGACCGCTCGGGGTCAGGCCGAGGGGCGCGGCCAGATTGTCATGGCCTGCAAGTGCTGGTGACTCTTGGTGGTGTCGGCCGATGTGACGCTCCACGTGATCACCACCAATTCTTGTTTCGTGCAACGATCGATCACGGGAAACGCGATAAGGGGATCCTCTTGTCGAGGAGACATCTCCCGAAATCATAAGGAGAGAGAACGATGAAACCCTTGAGGCTGGTCCCCGCTACAAACGCTCCCTCTTGGAACAATTGCAGCAAAACGTCGACGCAAACCTCTTCGAGTCGCTCCTGCGTCATGTTGTGATCGATTCGTGACAGCGGCTCGCGGTACTCTTCCCAGGCGGCATCCAACTCAGTCTGTGCAGGAGATCGCGAGGGGAAGAGGCCGCCCGAGTACTTCCAATTGCCAGTGTCCCACCGGAAGACTTTCGGGTTGGTTGTGCGACGGTCAGCGCGAGACTCGCGTAGTCCTCTTTGGTGGTGCTGTTCTGTGTTCGCCACAAGGGAAATGTTGCCGTGCGACTCGTCACAAAACTACCCCATGCCGTAAACATTACCCGCTTCGGGAAGGACCAGGAACCGGCCAACCTGGATCCTGGAAATCCGGGTGAGACACGCTGTCGCGGCAGCCCAATCGAACTTGGTCGCCACCTGTCACTCCCCAATCACCTTCACCAACACCCGCTTCGGCCGGCGTCCGTCGAACTCACCGTAAAAGATCTGCTCCCACGGGCCGAAGTCGAGCTTCCCCTTCGTGATCGCCACCACCGCCTCCCGGCCCATGATTTGTCTCTTCATGTGCGCGTCGGCGTTGTCTTCGCCCGTCCGGTTGTGGGCGTAGCGCTGGGGCGAGGCGTCGAACGGCGCAAGGGTTTCGAGCCAGCGAGCGTAGTCGGCGTGCAGGCCCGGCTCGTCGTCGTTGATGAAGACCGACGCGGTGATGTGCATCGCATTCACCAGTACCAGCCCCTCCTGCACCCCGCTCGCCCGGACGATCTCGGCGATCTGCGAGGTGATGTTCAGAAAGCCCAATCGCTGGGGAAGTTCGAAGGTGAGGTATTCGGTGCGGGATTTCATCGGTGCGAGAAGACTCCAAAAGGACGGATCACCCGAATCTGCTGGTCACTTGCAATCACTTCGCCGTCATCCGAATCACCCCCGCCCAGTCGGCGGGGGGCTGCCGGTTGTTCTGAGTGATCTGCAGGGCGAGGAAGTCCTGGGCCTCGTCTTCGGCGGGAAGTGAGCGCAGCGTGGACCAAGCCCGTTCCCAATCGCCGGCGAGAAACTGGTCGACCGCCCGGTCATACGCCTGCAGGTGGGCGGTGGTCAGGGGACAATCGGGACCTTCCCCGGGCAACAATTCGTGGACCAGTGTGGGGGTGTCGAGTCCCAGCGGAAGAATTCGTGCGAGGCGGCGGAGGCGGGCTTCTCCGGTGGGGAGTTGCTCGCGCACGGCGGTCGCCAGGGCTTCGTCCATCACGATGGGGACCCGCAACGTGCGCGACTGTCCCTCCAGCCGGCTGGCCAGATTGACGACAGGTCCGAACGCGGTGAAGACGAAGTGCTCTTCGGTCCCGATGCGCCCCGCCACCCCCCGTCCTTGGGCCAGTCCAATCCCGACCCGGAAATCGGCCAGCGGATGACCGGGGGTCGCCCGGGCCTGATGGAAGGCCCGGCGGATGGCCAACGCCGCCCGACAGGCGCGCAGGCCATCATCGACGGCGGCGACGGGCCAGCCCCAGAAACCCATGGCCGCATCTCCCTGAAAATCGCCGATCACGCCCCCCTCTTGCGAGATGCACGAGGTCATCACCCCCAGCGCTTCGCTGACCCGCTGCAGCAGTGCCGGGAGGTCGTTGCGGGCCGATTCCGCCCGCCTGCTGAAGCCCCGCAGATCACAGAACAAGACCGTCACCAGCGACTCGCGCGGCAACAGCCGGTCGGGATTGGGGTCGTCCCCCATCGCCGTCAGCACCGACGGGGGAAGGAACTTCCGCAACCCCGCCTGCCGCCGTTCGAGGGCGCTCAACTGCCGAATCGACCCAACAATCTCGGCCATCAACCCCACGAACTTCGCCTCGGTCCGCAGGTCAGCCGCAGCGGTCTGGCGACTGCCGCCGTCGAGCCGGCCGGCCAGGTACAGCCCCCACGGTTCCTCCCCCGTCCCCTCGACCGGAGTGCACAGGGCCCAGTCGCAATCCTGCAGGGTCGTATAGTCGGTCGAGGGCTGGGCCCGCTCCCAGACGTGCAGCAGCGTCTGCTTCCGTTCGACCATCGCGCCGCGTGCCAGCCGCTGGCTGAGCGGGGCGGTGCCGGCCGTTTCGTGTCGGCGGACCGAATCGAGCCAGCGAATGGGGCCGCCGGCGGGCGCGGCCACGACCCCGGCCACCTCGGCCCGGGGACCCCCCGCCAGCAGCCCCCGGGCCAGCCGGAGGTGCAGCTCCGACTCACTGGGGGCTCCGTGGATGAGCGCGGGAAGTGGCGTCAGCGCGTCGAGGCGGCGGTCGGCAACGCGGTACGCCACC
>JBKCTR010000948.1:0-2564 GCA_046318755.1 Planctomycetaceae bacterium | reverse complement strand
AGCCCGACGCCCACTTGGCCGGCAAGGTCCCCAACACCGATGGCAAGCTCGAATACACCGAGCGGCTCATCGACAACATGTGCATGCAGCTGGTCCAGAAGCCCGAGCTGTACGACGTGATCGTCCTCCCCAACCTCTACGGCGACATCCTGAGCGACCTGTGCGCCGGGTTGGTCGGTGGACTGGGGGTCGCTCCCGGAGCCAACATTGGCTCGTCCGGGGCGGTCTTCGAGGCCACCCACGGCAGCGCCCCCAAGTACAAGGGGCAGAACAAGGTCAATCCCACCGCCCTCATCCTCTCGGGCAAGCTGATGCTCGAACACCTGGGTGAAGCCAAGGCGGCCGAGAAGCTCGAAAAGGCGGTCGCGGCGGTCATTGCCGAGGGGAAAGACGTGACCTACGACATGAAGGCCGACCGCAACGACCCCACCGCCGTCGGCACCCGCCAGATGGCCGAGGCGATTGTCCGCAAGATGAAGACGATGTAGTCGCGGGCTCATCGGCCAGCGAATCTGCGGCCGATTGGGTCAGCGAAGACTGCAGGCGAATGAAAAAACACCCCCGGCTCCCAAGGGAGACCGGGGGTGTTTGGCTGTTGGGAACCAGCCGGGCACACTCTTTCCGAGTGAGCGACAAGACGCCGGGATCGACCTCCACGCCGCCGGTGTCCCAAGTTCCGGACCGGGAAGCGAGTTCGAACCGGAGGGTTGAAACCAATCGCATGTTCGCCGTGCGAATGGGTCAGCCACTTTGAGCTCTCAGGTGCACTCCGCGAGGTACTCCTCCTCCATCGCCTCTTGTTGCAGGCGATCGAGTTTCAGCTCAGCCTCCAGAGTCGCAACCCGTGCCGCGAGATTCCGGATGGTCGACACGTCGGGTGTTGACTCGGCCTGAAGCTCTTGGATGCGCGTCTGCAGGTCCGAGATCAAGTTCGTTTTGGCCTTGATCTCAGCCCGACCGAGTTCGATTCCCGTTTTCATCCTCGAGCAAATACTGACATATCGTTTGGTCTCCATGCGACTCTTCCTCACCATGTGTGACTGGGACCGGAGTGTTCGTCATTCAAACACCCCGCGAGAAGACCTTGGTGCCAGCAAGCACAGTCCCCTCTCTCGACAACTCGCAAAACAAGGCGGCGTCTGGACACGGATTTGCCGGTTTATGAAAGCGGCCAGAGCGGACTTGGCCGGACCGGACTGCAGCCCCTGACGGGTGGGCCCATTTCTGGTGCTTGGCGGCGCATCCCGATACATCCGGTTGCGCCTCCGCCTTTCGGCAGCCTTGCACCCTTGGATGTCAGTCCGTTCCAATGCTTATGCTTCGCGTCGAATTCAGGTCGCCTGATCAGTTGCTGACCCCTGATCCGTTGTTGACCGAGGTGCAGACAAGCAAACAGCCCGGCCAAAATGGCCGGGCTGCATGAGACTCCAGTGGTTTTGCCAGACGCAGGGCGTCAGCGGTCGCGGGGGGGGCGACCGCGGCCACCCCGGCCTCCGCCTCCACCGCCGCCGCCACGCCGGGGGCCACCCCGGCTGGGGCCACTGTCTGGTTCGGCCTTCAACAGGTAGGAAATGGCCTCTTCCCAGGTGGGAATGTCTTCCAGATCCACGCGGGGACCAGTCGTTTCTTCTTCGTCGGCTTCGTCCGACTCGGCCGAGTCGAAGCCCACCCGATCTTCAATCGATTCGAAGTCGGCGTCATTCCAATCTTCGGGACGCGAGCTGCGGCGACGCCCCCTGCGACCGCGGCCGCCACCCTCCTCGGCCACTTCGTCGACATCGTCTTCTTCGAGAGGTCGACGCGCCGCTCGTTCGACACGTTCGGGTCTTTCGGAACGTTCAGTCCGTCGGGGAGCCTCTTCGTACCGAGATTCGCGTCCTGCGCCAGAGGCACCCTCTCGGGAGCCGGAATCTCGGGCCGTGGAGTCTCGGGAAGCGGCATCGCGCGAACTCCCTTCACGAGACCCGGTTTCCCGGGCACCCGCTTCGCGACGCGAGGGGGGACGTGACACCTCGTCGCGATCACGACGCGACTCTCGTCGCGGTTGCGCTTCCCGCGTCCCTTCTCCACGGGCCGGGCGTTCTTCGCGCCGGGCCGGGCGGGCAGGGGGCACATCGGGCAAGACTTCTTCGGAATCGTCCCAATCGGCTCCGGGCACCGCTTCCCGGCCCGTTTCGGGACGGCCGGCGGCGGTTCTCTCGGGGGCGGCTGCTCCCTCGTCACCGCCACGTCCCCGACGCCGACGGCGTCGCCGACGGCGGGGTTCTCCACCCCCTTCTTCCATCCCTTCCTCATCCCCCGACTCTTCTTCCGAGTCGGCGAGGGGGGACGCCGGGACTGCGGGAGGACGCTCGCCCCGCGGAGGGCGCTCTCCCCGCTCGGCTTGCCGCGAACCCCCGGCCGGGCGGGCGGGTCGGGCGGGAGGCGCCTCTTCCTCGGCCTCGAAATCCCAGATGGGAGGCACACCCGCCGGCTCGTCACTCACAGGAGCCTGGGCGGCTGGAGGAACATCACGCCCCGTCTCGACAGGCGTGTCTTCACGAGAACCGCGATCGCTTGAGGAG
>JBKCTR010000947.1:0-8435 GCA_046318755.1 Planctomycetaceae bacterium | reverse complement strand
GCTCTGCATGGCGCGAGTTCTGTGCTGGCTCAATTCATACGGTTCCTGATTATCTGGCGAAGATTGGCCGCTCGCCAAGTTTTTGAACCGAAACGCCGTCGGCCGCGGTGTTGATCTCTGGGTTCCGCAGGTTGCCCGTGTCCCTGAAGGGTGCGGTCCTCCGGAGTGACTTTATGGATTATGGCGATTGATGGGGCGGAGCACGCGGGGACCCAACGCGGAGCGCCGTCGCCAGCGTTAAGGTCACTCGCAGGGCCCTCCCAAACTTCCGTTCGCCGTCGTGCAATCTCCGGCGATGGAGTTGGGAGGCTCGCTTTCCGGCGAGTTGCCCGGAACGTTGTGGACTTGCGATCGGAAACTTTCGCTTCGAGGTTCTTCCCCCCTCAGCCACCCCTTGGGACGGCATCAGGGCGGGTTGAGTGTGCGCCAGAAAAGCTGAGTTGAGTCGGGAATTGGTTCCAAGAGGTAGGTTGCCGCATCTCCGTTGGGTCGCGTCCCTGCCGACTGAAAAGGGAGCCCCCGACGAGAGAGCTGGGTTTTCGGCCAGTCGGAAGGGGGGCTGCGAAAGTCAAGCGGATGTCCCAAACTGATTCGTGAGCGATCTCCAATTTCGGTCAAAAACACTGCAGAAAATGCATGGGAAACTCGGGAATACTGGCTGCTGGAATGCGGTCAGGTCGGGCGAGGAGCACCCAATTGCTGGTGGCGGATTGACGGTGGAATGGGAGCGGCTTGCTGGGATGGTTCCGTCAGGGGAGGGGGGAGGCGCGGCGGAGAGGGCGGAAAACGCTTTTTGTTGTGGAAATTCCGCTGCTCATGAATTATTGTCGAGCGAATTCCCTGCCACGGGAAGGGCCATTCCGCGACTGCTCCGGTCGCATCCCAACGCAGCGTTTCTGCTGAGTGCGCAATCAGGACTGTAGAGTGATGAGTACCGAACCCCAGTCGCAGGAACCGTCGTCGACTCCCCGCGTGCAGTTGAATCCCACTGTCGCACCGGAACAGGCACGTGCCATTCCCTCGCTGACTCCCGAGCAATCCGAGTTGACGGCCGAGGCGCAGGGCAAGTCGGTGACCGAGTCCCGGGGACCTCTGGCCGAAACCATCACGATGGGTGCTCCGGTGGAGATTCCGCGCCAAGCGGAAACGAAGCTCGACTCCGACCTGGAAGCAGAAATTGCCGCGGCTCTGGGGGGCGTGGAAGACCTGTCGGCCGGTGGTGATGTCACCGCGGCCCCGGCTGCTGCAGGGGGCAGTCCCGCGGCGGCACCGGCTGGCGACGGCAGTGGTTTGCCCCCAAATTTCAACCCGGAAGAGGTCACTCCCGGTACACGAATGAAGGGGAAAGTCGTCTCAGTGTATGGCGACAGCGTGGTCCTTGATCTCGCCGGCCGTGCATCGGCCGTCGTTCCGGTCAAGAACTTCGATACCGGGAAGATTCCCGCTGTGGGTGTCACGCTGGCGTTGGTGGCTGAAGGCTACGATGCAGCTCAGGGATTGATCCGCGCCCGCGTGGCGGGGGGGGGCGTTTCGAAGCCCCAAGGGAATTGGGATGCCGTTTCCGCCGGGCAGGTGGTGGAGTGCGTCGTGACAAAGACCAACAAGGGAGGGTTGGAGGTCAATGTCAGCAATCTGCGGGGCTTCATGCCGGCGGCCCAGGTCGATCTGGGCTACTGTAACAACCTCGAGCAGTTTGTGGGGCAGAAGGTCAAGGCCGTGGTGTTGGAGGTCAATCCGGCGAAAAAGAACCTGATTGTCAGTCGTCGGCAGTACATCGAGTCCACCCTGGCCGAGACCCGAGAGCAGATCTGGACGAAGCTGGGGGTCGGGCAGCGGGTGAATGGGCGGGTGAAGACACTCAAGGATTATGGGGCGTTCATCGACATCGGGGGGCTCGATGGCCTGCTGCACGTGAGTGAGATGTCTTGGAATCGTCTGAATCACCCGAAGGACCTGCTGAAAGAGGGACAGGAAGTCGAGGTTCAGATTCTGTCGCTCGACCGGGACACCACGAAGATCAGTCTTGGTCTGAAGCAGTTGACTTCCAGTCCCTGGCTGGCCGTGATGGAACGATATCCCATTGAATCGACCGTGCGCGGCAAGGTGACCAAGACGACTGAGTTTGGCGCGTTTGTCGAACTCGAGCCTGGTCTGGAAGGGATGGTCCACATCTCCGAACTCGACCACAAGCGGGTCGTGCGTGTCACCGACATTCTGCAGGTGGGTAAAGAGATCGACCTCAAGGTGCTGACGATCGACCCCAACAAACGACGCATTGCCCTTTCGCTCAAGGCTCTGGTGGCCAAGCCGGAAGGCCCCAAAAAGGTCTCCGATGAAGACCTGGCGCCCGGGGCTGGCGCGGCTCCCTATGTTCCCAAGCGAGATCGCAATCAACTCCGGGGCGGCGGTACGGGAAGCGGTGGATTTCTGTTCGGCCGTCCTGATCGCGATTGATTCGATCGCTTGCGATCCGCTTTTTGCCACGACAGTGCGTCCGGGGTTTTCCCGGAAGGGACTGTTCTCCTCTGAATCTCCGACCGAAACCTCATGCCTCAAAAGGTTGCCCAGGTGGTTGGCCGCGGCCTGCCGCTGCTGCTCGACGACATCGATACCGACCGCATCATTCCCGCCCGCTACCTGCGGTGCGTCACGTTCGATGGTCTGGGCGAACATGCCTTCGAGGACGACCGGAAACAGGCGGGGGGCCAGCATCCGTTTGACGATCCCCGATTCCAGGGGGCTGAGATCCTGGTGGCCGGCCGGAATTTTGGTTGTGGCTCGTCGCGCGAACATGCCCCCCAGGCGTTGATTCGCTGGGGGATCAAGGCGATCATCGCCGAGTCATTCGCCGAGATTTTCTTCGGCAACTGCATCTCGAATGGAGTCCCTGTGGTCTGCTGTGAACCGGGCCATCTGAGGCAGTTGGCCGCACTGATCGAGTCGCAGCCGCAGGCCCGCATTGAGGTGGATCTGGAGCGGCGGGAAGTTCGGGCCAGTTCCGGCGAACAGCATCTGAGCTGCCCCCTGACCATTCAGGAAGGGGCTCGGCAATCTTTGGTCACGGGGAATTGGGATTTCCTGGGGCAATTGGTCGACGCCGCGGATCAGGTGAAAGCGGCGGCGTCGCGGCTCCCCTACATGTCGAATTTCGCACAGCCCGGCTGAGGGGGGCTTCGCTCACACGGGTTGCACTCGCCTTCCGGCGACCTCATTTGGTGCGGGGGGGTAGTCCGGTCATGGCTCGGGCCACGATTTCTTCGGACAGTTCGGCTCGCTCCAGCCGGGCTGAGATGCCCCCCTGGTGCAGCACCACCACCCGGTGCGAGAGCGTCAGCAGTTCGGGAAGATCGGAAGAAATCAGCACGATGGCAGTGCCCGTGCCGGCCAATTCGACCAGCAATTCGTGGATTTCGCGTTTGGCGCCGATATCGACTCCCCGAGTCGGTTCATCGACGACCAGAAGGCGACAGTCGGCCAGAGTCCCCCGGGCAAAGACCACCTTTTGTTGGTTTCCTCCAGACAGGTGGTGAACCGGCGTGTCGATGTCCGGCGCGCGGATCTTCAGTCGACTGCGGGCCTGGCTCGCCAACTCGATTTCCTCCCGCTCGCGCAGTCGCCCCAGCCAGCCCCGCAGCCGATCGACAATCGACAGTGTGCTGTTCTGCCGAACTCCCAGCGGCAAGACCAGCCCCTGCTGCTTGCGATCTTCCGGAATCAGCCCGATGCCGCGCCGCAACGCCTCGCGGGGGGAACGGAGCCGGGTCAAGGTTCCGTCGATCCGCAATACCCCCGTGTATTCTGGATGCAGACCGGCGATGGTCTCACCCAGCGAGGTGCGGCCTGCTCCCCCCAGTCCCGCCAGTCCCACGATCTCCCCCGCGTGCAGCTCGAGGTCGATGTTGCGGAATCGTCCCGGCAACGAGAGTTGACGGACCTGCAGAAGTGGCACCTGACTCGGGGATGGTGGGGCGGGCAGCGGAACCGGCTCAATCGCCCGGCCGACCATCAGCTTCACGAGGCCAGCCGCGTCGAGTTCCTGCGTCGGGCAGGTCGCGATGTGCCGTCCGTCACGCAGCACCGTGACCGTATCGCACAACTCGAAAATCTCCTCCAGCCGGTGCGAGACATACAGGATCGTGGTCCCACCCCGCTGTAATTCGCGTATCAGAGAGAACAGGCGTTGCGTCTCGGCGCGACCCAGGGAGCTGGTCGGTTCATCGAACACCAACACCCGCGCTCCCAGACCCACCGCTGCCGCAATCTGGACCAACTGTTCCTTGGCAATCGGGAGGTCTCCCACCCGTGTCCAGGGAGACTCCTCCAGCCCCACCCGGCGGAGCAGAGTTTCGGCCCGCGCGTGGAGCATGGACCAGTCGATCCGCGGACCCCGATGCGGCAGATCATGCAGGCCCAGATTCTCGGCAATCGAGAGTTCCGGGCAGAACACCAATTCCTGATGCACGATGCCAACTCCCGCCGCGAGTGCCGCCCGCGGTAAGTCCAGGCGGGTGGCGCGACCATCGAGCAAGATCTGCCCCGAGTCGGGTGTCTGCAGTCCGGCGAGGATTTTGCCCAGAGTACTCTTGCCGGCCCCATTCTCCCCCAGCAGGGCGTGGCACGAGCCGGGTGCAACCTGAAACGACACGTTCTCCAGTGCCCGAACTCCGGGGAACGATTTGCTGATCTGCTGGAATTCGACCTGCATGGCGAACCGTCACTCGTTCCAGACCAGCACCTCGGTCACGCCACTGCGAGCCTGTCCGCGGTGGGTGAAGACAATTCTCAAACGCGCGGCCTTCACTGGCTGGAATCGAGCTGTATTCCAGACGCCTCCGGCAGGTTGTTCGGGAGTCAACCGTGGTTCGTTCACGACCATCCACTCCTGTCCATTCCAGGTCTCAATCCGATAGCTGGTGGGAGGCTGGACCCCGCCTCGATCATCGTAGATTGCCAGATCGACCCGACGAAATTCCCGGGGTTCTCCCAGATCGATTTCCAGCCAGTCACTGGCCTCTTTCGATTCGTAGCTGGTCCAGCGATTCATCGGCGTGGGAAGGAAGACCGTTTTGCCGTCAATCGCCGCCTGCGGTCGGCCCCCGAACCGGTCGGTGAACGATGCAGTCGCCTTGGGAAACTCACGATTTCCAGGATTGAACGCCAGATTCCCCGCCGGCGGTTCCGGGATCTCCACAGGCAGCCGGGCATCGCCCCAGACTTCCCACTCGGTCAATCCAGACCGGCTTCCTTCCGCATGGATCAACGTGAGTCGGAAACGGGACGCCTCCAATTCCGGAAAATTCACCGTCAGGGCAAGGTGGGTCGCTGGCCGCTCCAGGAGTCCGGGATTATGCGGCAGGGGTTGCCACGAATCACCGCGCCAATACTCCAGCGCCAACGCCTGAGGGCCACGAATCGTCCCCCCCGGCTCGTCCTGGTCGTCGAGCAGGTAGAACTTCATGGTGTGGACGCGGCGCGGTCGCCCCAGATCGAGTTCCAGTGTGTCACGATCGTTGGGTGAGCCCTCGCAGGTCCAGCGATTGGGGGGATGGAGATGAAACCAAGTATTCCCATCATGTACTTTGGCCACCGAGGTATTGGGCGCGGTATGGCTGGCGGTCAGATGGGGAAAATAGTCGCCATCGTTGTTGACGGCGTAGTTCACCGCGATCAATTCCTTCCCGGCAGCCGGCTCCTCCAGCACGGGAACTGCCGGGATCTCGAGAGGACCCAGCGTCTCCCGATGGGCCACCTCCCGACCATCCACCCGCACCGAAAAACCGGGCGTGGCCCCGTAGTGACGGCCAGTCCGATCCCAGATGACGGTCAGTTGGTGGCCCCGCCAGGGCAAATCCTCCAGACAGAAATAATCCCAGTTGGAGGGAGCCAGGGGGCGCAGAGACAGGCTGCCATCGTCGCGGGGCAACACCCCCACCAGTCCTGTGATCACAAGATCGCAGAAGCCGGAATGAAAATAGTGCTCGCTGTGGTTGTAGCCGTCGTGCCCTTCGAAGGAACCTGTGTCGGGATGGCAGGCTTCTGCCAGGTAGGGGCGTCCATTTTTGCGATGCGTGCGGGCATAGATCGACAGCAGCCGCCAATAGTCGGCCGCCGAGATGGCTGTCTGCTGGCGGCTTTGCAGGACATGGGCCAGGCCCTTGAGGGTCTGTGTGGTGGCGTACGGCCATGATTGACCGCTCCACCAGCAGCACGACTTCTGCAGTAGAAAGAGTGGATCGTGGCGTTCGACCGTGGTGGGACCAAACTCGGCGAAAAACGCGTCGCCATCCATCAGTTTCTTCCAGGCGACTTCGTAGCCGCGGTTCTGGTCTGGCAGATCGAACTGCCAGGGAACGTAACCGATCAGTTCCCGTCCATGCGGGTCGCCCGCGAACTGCCCGGATTGATAGGTCAAAGTGCGGGCCTTGAGTTGGTGCCCGTCCCGCTCTTCGTTGTCCCGCAGCATGGGGAAGAAGAATTGGCGTTGGGGATCCCACAGCAGGGTCTGGAGCCGCTCTTTGATTCCCGCCGCCTTTTCCTGAAAACGTCGGGCCGTCGCGGCGTCTCCGGCGAGTTCGGCAATCCGGGCAATAGCCATGGCATCAGCGCAGAAATAGGCATTGGTCGACGGCCGGAAACTGGGTGCCCCCCGCAGAATGTCCTTCGTCTGCCGGCTGTTGATATTGAATTCCATGCCATCGTCATGGCCCGTCTGCCAGAATAGTCCGACCTCGGGTACGAAATGCCGCGCCTCCCAGGCTTCGAAGTTCCGCACGAGGTCGGCCAGCAGGTCGGTCGTAAAAGCTGTGTCGGGGTGAACCTGATGCAGGGCCCAGACACTGTCCGCCAGCCAGGTGCTGTAGTTTCGCGGTTGAGCACCCGGGGTGCGGAACCAATATCGGGCGTAGTCTCGGCCAATCCGGGGCTGACGCAGCCAGCGGGCTTCGTACAACTGATGTCCCGCCGGACAACTGATCGCCCCGTACGCTCCCGACCAAAACGGGCGGTCGATGAATTCGGTGAAGGTATATCCGCTGTTGACTGAGCCGTAAGTCAGGTGCTTGGTCAGCAGCTCCCAGCGGTAGTACCAGGTGGTGTTCAACTCGGTGTCGGGCGAGTCGAAAAAGGGAATCGATTCGGCATACCACTTGAAGTCCCGATTGTCCCAAAACGTTTCGCGGGTGAGCAGGCGGGATTTATCGAGCACCTGCGCGTCGGCTCTCGTGGGGGGCAGCAATGCCAGCCAGCCCAGACAACAGACCAGGGACACTCGCAGGGTGAGCAACAGAGGCATGGGACAAATCATGGGGCAGCGGAAGAAACGGGTCACATCCAGTCGGCCAGGGTGGCTTCCATCCGACGCAACAGCAGCGCGGCGAGGCTCGACAGCAAAACGGCCCACCCAACCGAGATGAGCACGGCTCCCAAGACTCCCCCATCGAACCATCCGGGCCAGTCGGGCATCAGGCACTTGCGGTACAGTTCAAACACACCAGTCAGCGGATTGAGCGCCAGCCAAGGGGTGAATGGTCCGGCTGCGGCCCGGGGGTAGAACACGGGGGATGCGTAGAACCAGGGAAGCAGCAGCGCCTGGACGAGAAAAAACGTATCGCTGAAGCGGACGCACGAGAGGGCTGAGAGCAGAGACATGGCCGCTACAATCACCCCCTGCAGGAGGATGGCGAGAGGGAGGAGCAGTATCCAGCCGGTTGGCCACACCTGGTGGTAGAGGTACAGGGGGATCAACAAGGGAAGCGTGAGCAGCAGGTTGAGCAGGTGGGCCGCTATAACCCCCAGGGGGAGCACTTCGCGGGGAAAGCCCGCCAGCAGGATCAACTTGCGGCTGTTGGGAAACGAAGGGGTGGCACTGCTGAAGGCCACCGAGGCGAAATGCCAGGGAAACAGTCCCGACAGCAGAAACAGCGAGTAGGGATTGGTCTGCGTATATCGATCACGATCGAGTCGGACCACCTGCCCAAACACCACCAGCAGCACCAGCATCAGCATCAGGGGCTGGACCACTGCCCAGGCATAACCCAGCTTCGCGCTGCGGTACCGGATGCGCCACTCTTTGCGGGCCAACAGCCGGATCAGTTCCCAACGGCGTTTCCCCTGGTCGGCCCCGGTCTGTCCCGCCGGTTGGGGACATGGCCCCCTCGCAGGGGGAGTGAAGCCAGGCGAGGCATGGGGGGCAACCGGGGAGTCCATGGACCGAGTTTCGCGTTGGAAAGGATTGGCGTCAATTCCCGTCAGGCCCGCGTGAGGGCCGTCGTAGGGGCTGACGGCGTCTCCGGTGCGGCCTCCAGCGGTTCTTCGAGATCCAGCCGGGTCAGTGCCAGCCGGATCAGGGGGAAGTCGACCTGTTCCTGCAGCTTTTCGTGAATCGGGCGGAGTTTGTCGCGTCCGCATTCGGCAGCCGCCCTCCGGACCTTCTGGTA
>JBKCTR010000946.1:0-10738 GCA_046318755.1 Planctomycetaceae bacterium | reverse complement strand
GATTCGAGGCCTCGGATGAGGACCCGTCGCGCCGCCGCTTGGTCCGGGCCAGATAAGCGGCGCCAATCAACACCACCAGCAGGTGGACCGAGACAATTTCAAACGGCAGCAGAAAACCTGGACTCAGCGTGCTGCGGGAGGACCCCAGATCTTTGGGGTTCGCCCCCAAAAACTTCAAACCCAATTCGCGAGTCGTGTTGCCATCGGCCGGCGGGTTGAACCCCACTCCCACGGTCTCAGACGCCGAGCGAGGCCCGCGATTCGCCCAGTCGACCGAGATCGCGGACGACAGAATCAGGCCCAGCAACACCAGCCCGACGACGCCTCCCAAGACCATCTCACCGGGTCGCGATTTGATCTGCAGGAAGGGGCCGCTGGCAGTCAACATCACCCCGAAAATCAACAGAACCAGCGTTCCGCCGACATAAATCAACAGTTGGGCCGCGCCGACAAAGTCGGCATTCAACGAAAAAAACAAACCGGCCGTGGCAGCCAGCGACAGGATCAGCCAGAACGCCATGCGGACGACGTTTTGACTCACGACCACCGCCACGGCACAGACGACTGCCATCAGTGCGAAGACGTAGACCGCCCCCCCCTGAAACAACCATGCCACCGCGTCAATCGGGGCGGTAAGCCAACTCATGATTGCACCTGACCTTCCTGCACCGCTTCGCGGTTCGGGACCGGGCCCGCCTGCTTGTCGTCCGGTTTGACTTCCACTTTGGCTTCCGACCCCTGAGGAGCCTCAGCTGCCGTCGGTGCCTTGTTCAACGCAGGAACGAGTTCCGGACGAAACGCCTGATTCGCTTTGGGAACCCCCAACTCGGAACCCAACACCTTCACCGAGTCGAGCAGGGTGGTTCGGCCGGTGAAGCGGTGGATCGCCAAAGGCCAGACCGTGATCCCCAGGAACAGGAAGCAACTGATCGGCAACAGATACTTCAAACAGGTGGTCATCACCTGGTCGATTCTCAACCGGGGCAACGTCCACCGCACCCACATCTGCACGAAGACCAGCACACAGCCCTTCGAGATGAAGATGGAGGCGGCGATGATATTGGCGATGAGGAAACCAACCCCTCCCTGCGCCCGCAATGGATCCAGCAAAGCCTTCTCCAACCCGATGCCCGAATGCCATCCCCCCAGGAAGAGGGCGGTGGCGATGCCGCTCACGGCGAACATGCTGGCATACTCGGCCATGAAGAAGTACGACCAGCGAATGCCCGAGTACTCGGTATGGAAACCGGCAACCAATTCGCTTTCAGCCTCGGCCAAGTCGAACGGGGCCCGCTTCACGCTGGCGGTCGCCACGGTGAAATAGACGAAGAAAGCAATGAAGCAGAACGGATCATGCAACACCATCCAGTCCAGAAATGTGCCTCCCTGCATCCGGCTGATCTCCGACATGCTGAGCGTGCCCAGAGCGGTCACCGGCACCAAAGCGCAGATCGCCATCGGAATCTCGTAGCTGACCACCTGGGCCGCCTCACGCATTCCACCGAACAACGACCACTTGGAGCCACTGGAGTATCCGGCAAAAATCACCCCCATCACCTCCAGCGACATAATCGCGAGGATGAAGAAGATGCCGATGTCCAGATCCTGGGCAATCCAGCCATCTGCCCAGGGAAGCACCAGAAACGCAGCGAACGAGGCCACGAATACCAGATAGGGAGAAACCCGGAACAGCATCCGATCTGCGGCTTCGGGGCAAAGATCCTCTTTCTGGATCAGCTTGATGCCATCCGCGAGGGTCTGCAGCCAACCGAACTTGCCCCCGACTCGCGTCGGGCCCAGACGGTCCTGAATTCGGCCCGCCACCTTTCGCTCCAGCCAGATGTAAACCAGAGGAGCGACACCAAAAAATCCCAAGACCAAGGCGGCGTGAATCAACGCCGCGAGCGCATACGCCCAAGTGGAGTCAAGGTACTGCGCCAATAGCTCGGCGATCGACGCGGCCGCCAGCACGCTGCTCATCCCAGCATTCTCGACTTCAGACAATGGACTGCCGATGCCATCCTGCGGCACCTGACTGCTCGACAACGACTCCAAGGTCACGCACCCCGAAGCGGCCCGATCTTGACACATGCTCCCGGGGGATTCAAGTGAGCCTCGGCTGGTTATCGGATGTGGGAATGGGGCCTAACTCATGCAAACATGAGAGTTTAGGAAAACATTGCCGCGACGCGATGCACGTCCACGACCGCTGTTTCTGGCCCCGGTGTTTCCCCCGTCCCAGCTGGTGGATCACCCACCTCCCCTTGGCAGTGAGTTATGTCAGACTTCCGTTTCCCGTTGTGCCATGGTAGTCACACTGTCTATCCCTGCCCCCGGTCAGGAGCCTGGATTCCCTTTCCGACACGAGACGAATGTCAGACATTGCTCCCCCACCCGCTGGCACCACCCGGGTTCCCCCACTGCTTCCCTGGATGAAGGGGCTGCTGCGCTTCGCCGCCGGTTTCAACATCTGTGCCGGGTTACACATGCTGATCCTCTACCATGAAACCTATAAGGTCATCGGGATGCCCAAACCCGAGATCCAATTCCCCATCCAATTGGTCGGTTTGCTGGTGGCGCTGTTCGGAGTGGCCTATTACCTCGTCGCCCGGCACCCCCTGCGGAACCGACAGATGTTGGCGCTGGGATGGTGGAGCAAGTTCCTCGGCTCGTGTCTGGGACTTGGTTACATCCTGTTGGGGAAACTTCCGCCGCAGTTCTTCCTGGTCTTCTTTTTCGCCGACATCATCTACCTCTGGCCCTTCTATCTGATCATCCGTCGTCTTGATCGGGTCGCCGCCAGTCGAACCGACGCCGAGGTCTAGGCCGTTACTCCGGCTGAACCATCTGCCGCGGGCAATGAGGTGGGGAAGGAGTGCCTCACTTGGGCCGAGACGGGGAGTTGGCCAGTTTGGTGTACAGGGCGGAAGCCGTGACCTGGATTTTCGCGCCGCGATGGACCGTGGCCTGGTGAGATGACTGGCGGACGGCAGAGCCGCACGGAACAATGCTCGTCGACATTCACCAACAGGATCTCCGGGGGGCGAAACCAGAAGACCCCCGGGATTTCTGCGGTGCGATCTTGGTTTCCCCCTGCCCCTTGGTGCCCCCCATCCTTGGTGCCCCCCATGAAGTTCACCAGCCTGTTGACGATTCGATGGTCGTCTGTCTTCTCACTGATGGTGGTCTGGTCTCTGGGAGGGTGGGGAATTCGACCCGTCCGCGCCCAGGAATGGCCCCAGTTTCGCGGTCCGGAGGGGCAGGGAGTGGTCGGCGAACTGAACTTGCCGGATGAATTCGGAGAGGAGACCAACCTGCGGTTCAAGATCCCAGTCCCCGGAAGGGGTTGGTCGTCGCCGGTCGTGTCTCGGGGGGTCTGTTGGCTGACGACTGCTGTGCCAACCGAGATTGATCCCGGCCGGGTGGCCGAGGTCAAGGCCGAGCGGCTCAAGGGAAACCCGATGGCCGGGCAGATGGAGGTTCTGGAATCGGTCAGCCTGCGGGCCCTGGCGATCGACCTCGGCACCCAGCAGCTCACGCGCGACATCGAACTGTTCACGATCAAGAATCCAGAGCCGATCCACTCCCTCAACAGTTATGCGTCACCGACACCGGTGATTGCGGAGGGACGTCTGTTGTGTCACTTCGGCAACCTGGGGACGGCGGCAGTGGAACTCGCGACGGGAAAGGTGCTGTGGAAGACGCGACTCCCCTTGGAGCACAGCGTGGGGCCCGGAAGCACGCCGGTGGTGGTCGATAACCGCCTCATCATACCATGCGACGGAACCGACCAGCAGTTTGTGGTGGCCCTGGATGTGGCGACGGGCAAGGAATTGTGGCGGGTCCCCCGGCCCAAGCTGTCGGGCGAGAATGGAGATTTCCACAAAGCGTTCAGCACCCCCTTGGTGATTCACGATGGGACCCGGCGACAGGTCATCATACCCGGGGCCCAATGGGTGGTGGCCTACGACCCGGAGACCGGAAAGACCCTCTGGCAGGTCCGGCACGGAGACGGATTTTCCAACTCACCCCGGCCGGTGTTCTCGCACGGACTGGTGTTTGTCTGCACGGGGTATATGAATCACGAATTGGTGGCGATTCGCGTGGACGGGGTCGGGGATGTGACCAACACCCACGTGACGTGGCGGATGAACAAACAGGTGCCGCCGATGTCTTCGCCAGTGGTGGTGGGGGACCTGCTGTTCATGGTCTCGGACCAGGGGGTGGTCTCATGCCTGGATATCGAGACGGGAGCGGTGCGTTACCGCGAGCGGCTCGCGGGAAACTACAGCGCGTCACCCTTGGCGGTGGGAGGCCGCATCCTGTTCCTCAGCCGGTCGGGAGATGCCTCTTGGATCGAGGCGAAACCCGAGTGGAAACTGCGGCGGACCAACCACCTCGAAGGCCAATTGATGGCGAGTCCGGCGGTGGTGGCGGGGACGTTGCTGGTCCGCAGCGACTCGCACCTGTACGGCATTCCCGCCGGCACTCCCTGAGGTCTGTCGCTGGTGGCCCAACCTGAGCGCGAGGCGTAACGGGCCGTGGAGCCACGTACCCTCTGCCTCCGGACCTTCCGGTCGGGTTGCTTGACTGCGCGATCCGTTTCGCTGCGATGCCCCAGTCGGGGCGGAAGTTCGACCACGAGCGAGATTCGGCCAGCTCCGATCCCGCGGAGGAAGGCTTTCGAAGCCAATCCGCCCCGAGCACGGCACGATCAACGTAACAAGGCCAGCCGCGTATTCGCGACTGGCCTTGTTCGGAATGCACCATGTGGTCCGCAGTCGACAACGGCACTCGCCGCAGGTCGTGTTCATCACCCGACAGCAGCCAAGGCCACAAGCCAGATCAAAGCCGCAGACGCTGTTCGAAACCGCGCGCTGTGGCGATCGCTGGACCGCTGGGCCAGATCGCCGGTTGAGTCCCCGGCGACCAGCCCCCAGGAATCGACCAACTACTTCTTGGCCGCCTTCCCCTTTGCCGCCTTGCCAGCGGCATCTCCCTCTTCCTTCTTCTTGACCTTTTTCTTCGCCGCAATTTTGATCACCCGGGTCTTGGGCAGACCGATGACCGATTGCCCTTCCTTCCAGGTTTCCTGGGACTTCATCTGATTGACCCGTTCTTCGCGCTTCAACACATTGCGCGAGCGGACGAGTCGTCCCTTCCTCTTCAGACTCTTGTCGATTGCCACGCCACGAACTCCTGCCGGGAGGCGAAGGAACCAAGGTCCTTCCCTCAGGGCCACTGTGAATGCGAACAGGTGGAGGCTCAAGTCGGGGAGCCTCCGTTGCGAAGCGGAGAATCCTACCGGGCATTCCGAAGGGATGCAACCACGAGGCGATGCCGCCGAGGTGTTCAGAGATTGGCAGGAGGAGCGATTCCGCCAGAAACCCCGTCCCGTTCAGGCGGCAGCCCCTTGCTTTCGCGTCCCAGTCGGGACAGGGCTGGCTGCGACTAGGCGAGCAGCTCTTGCACCACTTCGGCTCGGGTCAGGTCGGAATCGGTCAGGGTTTCGTTGCGGCCATCATGCTCGAAGCTCAGACGGCGGTGGTTGAGACCGAGGCAATGCAGCATGGTGGCGTGCAGATCATGCATACTGACCACCTGTTCCACAGACTCGTAGCCGAACTCATCGGTTTGGCCATGGGCATAACCTCCTTTGACCCCACCCCCCGCGAGCCACAACGAAAAGCCCCGTCGGCTGTGGTCGCGGCCGTTGGCCCCCTGCGAGACCGGGGTCCGGCCGAACTCACCCATCCAGACCACCAGAGTCGAATCCAGCAGGCCCCGCTGCTTGAGATCCTTCACCAGGGCGGCCGACGGCTGGTCGAGTTGGGCGGCGACTCCCTTGGTCGCATTGGCATTGTCGGAATGTGTGTCCCAGGGCTGACTCTTGAGGTAAACCCCCACGAACCGTACTCCCTGTTCCAGCAGCCGGCGTGCCAACAGGCAGCGGGTGCCGTAGGGCGCGGTCGCGGGTTGATCCATTCCATAGAGCCGCCGGGTCGCCTCGGTCTCTCCCGAAAGATCGACCGCGGTGGGAACGGCGGTCTGCATGCGGGCCGCCGTTTCAAAATCCCGCAGGCGGGCTTCGAGTTCGGTGTTCTCGGGGAACCGGCGTTGCTGTTCGGAATTGAGTTGGTTCAGAAAATCGAGTTGCCTTCGCCGGGCCGTGGCGGGCACCCGTCCCGGAGGACGCAGGTTGAGGACGGGGGCGGTCGTGAGGTCACCGGCGTTGAAGGCGGTTCCCTGATGCTGGGCCGGCAGCCAGCCCGCCGACCAGTTCAACGTCCCATTGATCGGCAACCCCCCGGGGTCGGGCAACACCACGAAGGCGGGCAGATTCTGGTTGAGTGAACCCAGGCCATAGGTCAACCACGAACCGAAGCTCGGTTTGTCGGTGGCGAGGGGATGCCCGCTGTGGGCAATCCGCAGGGCGGTCTCGTGACAGACCGATTCCGTGGTCATCGAGCGGACGAGGGTGATGTCGTCGGCGATCGAGGCAATGTGCGGAATCAGTTCCGACAGCATCATTCCCGACTGTCCGGCCGGGCGGAACTCAAACGGAGACCCCAGCAGGTTGCCCGAGCCCGCCGGCGACAGCGTCTCGACCTTCACCCCCCCGGGATACGGCTGACCGTTCCGTTTGGTCAGTTCGGGCTTGGGGTCGAACAGGTCCATCTGGCTCGGCCCACCGTTTTGGAACAGCACGACCACCCGCTCGGCACGGGGTGGATGGTGCGCCCCCTGCGGGTTCCCGCGCTCTTGGGCCCGCAGCCAGCGGAACGCCAGCGATCCCAGGATGCCCCCGGCGGTCTGCCCCACAAACGCACGTCTCGGCAGGTTGTTGACCATGGCTGTCATTCCAGGTGCAGAAAGGGGCTGCTGGCCAGCAGCATCTGGCAGAAATCGGTGGTGGCCCAGAGGGGCGCCTCGGCTCCGGTGGCGATGTACTGCTCGCGTTGCGATTCGAGGAATTCGGCGGCAAGGGCCTTTTCGTTGGCAGTCGGTTCGCGGCCGACCGCCAATGGCCACGCCCGGTCGACCACGGCGGCGGTTGAGCCATCGGTTTCCGCCAACAGTCGGCGGGCGAATGCCTCGGCCCGGGCGAGGGCGAAGTCCGAATTCAGCAGGGCCAACGATTGCAGGGGGACGGTCGACGAGGGGCGGGTGGTGCAGATGGTCGCGACCGCTGGGGCGTCGAAGACCTTCATGAAGCTGAGTATCTGCGACCGCCGTTGTTGCAGATAGACGCTGCGTCGCCACGCGCCCGGCACCTGTTCATCGACAATGACCTCCCCAATGGGAGTCTGGCGGGTGGGAACGGCGGGGCCGTGTGGCGTGCGGTCGAGCTGACCAGCCACTGCCAGCATCGAGTCGCGGATCACTTCGGCCTCGAGCCGCCGCAGCGGAAAACGCCACCACAGGCGGTTGTCGGGGTCGCGGGCCAGTCCCTCCCCGTGGGGAGCCGACGACTGGCGATAGACGGCCGAATTCAAGATGCGTCGGTGCAGTTCCTTCTGGCTCCACCCCTGGGCCACGAAACCGGCCGCGAGTTCCTCGAGCAATTCGGGATGCGTGGGAAGAGCACCCCCCAGCCCCAGGTTGTCGGTGGTGGAGACAAGCCCCCGACCGAAATACTGTCGCCAAACCCGATTGACATGCACCCGGGCCAGCAGGGCCGAGGGACGCCCGTCGGGACGCAGCAGCCAGTCGGCGAAGGCCGAGCGACGGCCGGTCGTGGCCCCGTCTGGGGCAGGGGGTGGGGGGAGGAATTCCTCCCCGGGGGGGCTGAGGATCGAAAGGGCCATCGGGGGGACATCCCCCTCCCGCAGATGGTACTGACCCCGGGTGAGGAACGGGACGACCGGAGGCTTGCCCGACTTGTCGCTGACCCAGGCAATCGCGCGGCCCGGTTGGGGTGACCGCTGCGACTCGAGATTCTTCCGTTGTTGGTCGTATTGCGACCGCCGTTCTGCGATCGACTTGCGGATCGCGGCCACATCCCCGGCGGCCTCCCCGGCCGCCAGACTCCGCTCGATGCGCAGGTTGTCGACCACGAAGCTGCGCCCCTGGCAGTAGAAGAACGCGAACCCCCCGTTGGGCAGATCGGCGGCGGCGAGGGTCAGCGAAGCTCCGTCGGGCAGGCCATCGACGATGTGGTCGAGGCGATATTTTCCCTCCTCCACATGGGTGACTCGCACGCCGTAGTTGCGTCCCGGAGCGTAACCCTGGGCCCCAATCGGGCCAATCGCCTTTTGATCGGAACCGGGATAGTCGCGGTAGACCGTGGTGGCAGTGGAGGGGTTGCCGTCGATCAGCAGGTTCCCCCCGTCGAGCGAGCCCGAATCGTTGAAGTCGTGCGCGGCAATGCTGTAGCCCAGCCGTTCCGCCGGCCCACCCTGCACCTTGTTGTCGACCAGGTCGAAGGTCGCCTGGATCCAGCCCCCCAGTTCGTCGGGGGTCCAGTCGAAGGCGCGGTTGGTGGCGAGCCAGGCCTCCCCCGCGCCGGCGATGATCTGCAGGGCCCCCTCTTGAACACGGGCGGCCGGGGGATTGGATTGCTCCAGCGCAATCGCGGCACTCGGCTGGTCATCCCCCGGTGCGGTGGCCGACCACCGGGCCGCCCACCCTTCAGCAAAGCTCTCTTCGAACAGCACCTCCGATGGTTCGCGATTCGCGGCCAGCCAGGCCGAGTAGTCGGCCTTCAGCCGGGCGAGTTGATCCCGTAACTCCCGTTCCTGCTGCTCCCACTGTTCCTTCTCGCCCGGCAGGTAGGCGTAGATCACCCGGTCTTTGGGATTGATCCAGTCTTGCGGATTGAAGGCGGGAAAGAGAATCGCCTGCAGTTGGTAGTACTCCCGCTGGGTGATCGGGTCAAACTTGTGATCATGGCAGCGGGCGCAATGGACCGACAGACCCAGCAGCGAGGTGGCAGTCACCTGAACCACTGCCTCGAGCGCCGCCCGGCGGTCGACCTCGAATGCCTCCGGCTCCTGCACGCCGATGTCCGAGCCATCCTGTCCGTTCCGCAGGAAGTGGGTCGCTTCCAACAATTCGATCTGCTCGGGGGTGACCGGCTGCCCGGGGCGAAATTGCGCCAGTTCGTCCCCGCAGAGTTGCTCGCGTAGAAATCGGTCGAACGGCTTGTCGGTATTGAGCGAGCGAATGACGTAGTCGCGGTATCGCCAGGCATGCGGGCGCTCGGTGTCGGCACTGAAGTAGCCGTTCGAGTCGGCGTAGCCGGCGGCGTCAAGCCAGTGTTTCCCCCACCGCTCACCGAACCGCGACGAGGCCAGATAGCGTTCGACCATCCGCTCATAGGCGAGCGGCTGGGAATCTTGCCGGAACTGTTCGACTTCTTCAGGAGTGGGCGGTTCCCCGACCAGGTCGAGGGCCACCCGGCGAATCTGGACTTCCCGCGGCGCCTCGGGCCCCAGCGTCAGCCCGGCCCCCTCCAATGCCGCCTCGACGTGGGCGTCGAACGGGGTCCGCAGCAGGTCGGCGTGCTGCACTGCCGGGATGGCCGGGGGACGCAGCTTTCGAAAGGCCCAGTGCAGTTCCGCATCGGCACCTTCGGCATTGGCGGCGGACAAACCCGGGGCCCCGGCGGCGATCCACCGTTGCAGCAGCGATTTGTCGGTGGGAGACAACGGCTCTTGTTCGGGCATCTCATCCCGTTCGACCCGCTGCCACAACAGACTCGAATTGGGTTGGCCGGGGACGATCGCGGGGCCACTGTCCCCCCCACGTGCCAAGGTGGCAGGGAGACTGAGATTCAGCCGGCCCGCCGGTTTCAGCGGTCCATGACATTTGACGCAGTGCTGTTTGAACAGCGGCCGGATGTCGCGGTCGAAACTGGGGACCTCGGGATCGGCCCCCCAGCCGGTCGCACACGTTGCCAGAACGAACAGAATGACAGCACTGGTCCGAAGTCGCATCTCGGCATTCTCAGGGGCGGACGGCCAACCGCGTTTAACGAGCCCCCATTATGCCGAAACCCGGCGATGAATTCCTTCTCGGACCACCAGCAGCCCCTTTCCGGGAGTGGCCCGTCTCCGGGAGAGCGAGGCTCCGTCCGAGCCAACCCCGTCCCCCAACCCGTCCCCCGGGCGCGCTGGCCGCCATCGGGTCCTTCTCTCCCATGGGGGAGAAGGTCGCCAACGGCCGGAGCAGGGGGCCACCCGTCCCTCCGCCCACCGCGCCCCTTGCTGAATTTATCGTTCCGGGAGGGCTAGGCTCCGTCCGAGCCGTCCGCTGGGCGTGTGCTGTTCGAATACCGAGCCGATGGGCCGATCAGTCGTCTGCATCGTGATTTCGCGTTCTTCGAACCGTGGCGAGGGAATGGCGATCAGATCTTGAACCACGCGGCTGCCCGCCCCCTGCGGACGGTGTTCCGCCGATGCATGCACATTGGTACGGCTCACACGGAGGTTGGCCCTCCCGGCAGGGATTGAAAACCGAGCGAAAACCGGGGTCACACTAAGGAAACCCGGGGCCACCCTATGTCTCTGCTTCCTGGCCAATTGGCGTAAACCGTTATCCCACATACACTTCCACTATTTCCGAAAAACTGTACAAAATACTGCACTTTGGCATTGCCATGTGCACTAGTGGCATCCATATACTATCCGTGTTCTGTCCGTCTGTACCTTTTCATGGGAATTGCGATCATGTCTGATCACCCGTCGTCCGAAACTCCAGTCTCCGTTCCTGGGCCCGAGGCGGAAAACTCTCCGCA
>JBKCTR010000945.1:0-3981 GCA_046318755.1 Planctomycetaceae bacterium | reverse complement strand
CAGTTGAGCAACCGTTCGAAGGGATTCGCCAAGCCGGGGTCATCGGACGTTGGCCCAGGGACTCCCTCGGCTGATCAGGCCCCGGCGGATGGAGAACGGCGCGAGGAGGCACTGCTCGAACAGTTGGAGCAGGACTTTGGCAAACAGACGGTCAGCAAAGGTCGCCGGGCCAATTCGCGCGGTGACAACTTCGCCATGGGAAATGCCCTGCAACAGGGGGGGCAGGCCGCTCCCTTGCCGGCGGAGCTGCCTCCGCAGGGTCCGCCACTTGGGGGAGGGGCCGGCCTCAACAACGCCGCGGGGATGGGAGGCCAGGCGGATCCACTGGCCGATGGCCAGCGTGTTCGCAACGACCCCGCGGAGCAACGCTCTGGCTTGTCTTTGCCTGTCGAGATTCCCGAGGTTGGTCAGAGGCGCACTTTCCAGAGGTCGGAAGGGGCCCCCCGGCTGGCACTGTCATTTCGCAACCGAGAATCGACCGAGCGGGTCTGGAAGCTGCTGTGGGCCGGTTTGTGGCTGGCCGAAGGAGCCCTGTTGTGCTGGCTGCTGGTGGGGGGAGGCGGCGGATCTCTCTGGCAGCGACTCGCCTGGGCACTGATCTCCTTGGGAGTGGTCTGGGTGCTGGTCTGTGCGGCGAGCGCCTGGGGGCTGATTCCGCTGGTGCTGGGACTGGGGCTGCGGTCCGTTGCCAAAGAAAACAAACCGGCCGGTGACCCTTTGGAGGCCACCGGCCGGCAGTGAGTGCGAGGCAGGTTACGGACCGGCCGACATCAGCCCCCGGCTCCGCCGTCGGGGCCGGTGCACATGATGAGGTGGTCGTGGTCGATGTAGACCACCTCGATGGTGTCGTCGATGTGCTCGAAGGGAATGGGCCAGTCGGACCGCTTGATCTTCTCGAAGTACACGGTGCACTTGTAGTGGCACTTGTGCAGCCGGGCGGGGCCGACCATCGGGTAGAACCGGCATTCGCTCAGCGAGTCGACGATGGGTTCCACGACGATCCGCACATTGTTCCGCTGCACTTCGGCCAGGAAGGGAACCCCTCCCTTGGTGTCGTCGGGCATCGACCGCATGACTTCATCGGGAGTCGGCGGGTCCATGCAGAACAGCGGAGCGTTCTCTCCCTCGACGGGTTCGAGAACCGGCACGCGGCCGTATCGCTCCTCGAAGTACATCGTGTCTTCCACTTCCGGGCTGAAGAAGGGGGAGACCGGGATCAGCGGCGTGGTGATGAAGAATTTCGAAAGCACCCAGGCCTGATTCGCGAAACCGCCCACAAACAGGCAGCCGCTGTTCGGGGCCGTCAGCAGCAGGAGCCCTGTCAGCAGCGTCATGCGCTTCAGGAACTTGCGGAGCCCATCCATGTCTTTCTCCGGATTGGTCGGGGAGTCTGAAGGCCCTGAGGGGAAGGGAGTCGAATTCGACCCGGGCCAGAAAACCTTGCTCGTATTGGCGGCCCTCATCCCTGAAAGCCGTGTCTGTCTTATGTTATCGGTGTTCGATCATGCCGACTTGTGAGAATTTTCCGGCTTTTCCAGAAATGCCGAATTCCCGGTCTGGTCGACGCTCCGCAACCGATCCTCAAGGGTCGCACCACAAAGAACAAGACCGCCCGACGTTCATCCCTGAACGTCGGGCGGCCCCCTGTCTACACGCCTGGCCGATTACCAGTTCCGCCAGTCGAGGAACCACCACCAGCGTTCAGTGCGAGGACTGAAGTTCAGGTGCCAGTAGCCGTCATCCCATTCCAACTGAGCCTTCCGCCATCCCAGGGGGACCTGGGGGTACGGATAGAACGGTCCGATGTACGGCCACGCCGACGCCGAGTACTGCGAGGGGTACGACACCGCCGCGTAGTTCGGGTACTGGGCGTAGGTCGGCCACGCGTGATTGGGCAATCCAGGCTGGTTGTAGATCACATTCGAACCAGCCGCCGTCGGGCCACCGTACTCGGGGGCACCGTAGGCGGGCATCGCGGCGGGTCCACCCACCGCAGGGGCTCCACCCCCATACGGGGCCGCATAGGGGGCACCCCCGTAGACCGGGCCGGCCGGTGGCAGTTGTCCGGGGGCTCCCATCGGCGCACCACCCGGAGCGGGGGGCAGGGCCGGGGTCTGAACCGGTTCCGCCCCTTCATACACCTCGTTCTGAACCTGCCGCACCTGGCGACCGGCACCCCGCGACTGCGAACCCGCAGCCTGCTGGACCGCACTTCCCCCCCGACCCGAAACCTTCAGGCCGTTCTGGACGTTTTGCACACCCGCGACCCGGCGGACGACCGCTTCGGCGGTCCGCTTCTCGGCTTCGGAGTTCACCTGGCCCTTCACGACGGCGGTTCCGTTCTGGAACTCAACCTCGCCGTTGCGGATCTCGATCTGAGACCCTTCCAGAGCCTGGCTCACTCGGTTCGCCATCTCCTGGTTCGAGGTCTTGGCCGGTGCGGCCGATTGAGCCCGGGCCTTGGAGGCTGGCTTGGCAGTCGGTCCGGCCAACACCATGCCGGGGGCCGCAAGGGCCAGCAGCCCCACGGTCAACCACTTCTGATACCGTCGCATGAACAAAGTCTCCTTCCGTGGACTGTGGCAGGGACACCCGGCAGGATGTCGCATGAAGACAGGCAGTTCGGGTCTTGGCTCGCGAAGCCTTCGCGGCCAACCCACCCGATGGGTTCTACCTGTAATCATCGGAAGGATCAGGCCGACTCTATCAACCTTTCTGGTTGTTCCGACCAGAATTCCGCCAAGCGACGCGAATTTCTCTCGGGAATGGACCGGCCGAGGCCCCACAGAGCGCAATTCATCACATGCTGCGGGGTTTGGTGAGTTTGGAGAGATTGGCAGGGCGGGTTGGGCCTCTGTCTGTCACGAACCGTGTGCCTCGCGTCTGCGGTGGGGGTTCTCTGGATCACCGATTTCGCATTCACCCGCAGACCCTGTTCACAGACAACAGCAGTCTCTCGATCTCCTCCCCCCACCAGGCCAACCCCGGTCGGGCTGGTTCCATCAACCCGGCCGCACGGTGGGGCCTGAGATGGAGTTCCTCCTTGTCCTGCGGCAATCCCCTCCCTGTCCCCGGTGCCTCTGGCTCCTCCCGATTGTTCCCCCCGGTGGCCCGAGATTAGAATCGTTTCAGAGCGTCCCCTGCCGGGCGTGGATTCTGGGCTCTCCCCGAGACCGCCGAAATGTTTTCTCCCTCTGCTTCCCGGTTGATGTTGCCCCCCGGGCCAGTCGCGGCGTTCTGCGCAAGTTTTCTCGGGCTGTGGTTGGCGTGGTTTGACGGCCGGGTCGCTGTGGGGGCCGATCCGCCCCCCGGTCCGGACTCTCAACAGGAGTTTTTCGAGAAGCAGGTGCTGCCCATCCTGCAGACGCGCTGCCTGGAATGTCATAGTCACGCGGCCGGCAAGTCGAAGGGAGGCCTGATGCTCGACTCGCGGTCGGGCTGGCAAACGGGGGGAGATAGCGGACCTGCGATTGTTCCCGGCAAGCCCGACGAGAGCCTGTTGATTCAGGCGGTCCGGCACACCGACCTGCGGATGCCCCCCACCGGGCGGCTGCCGACCGAGGAAACCGAGGTTCTGGTCAACTGGGTGGTCTGGGGAGCCTTCGATTCTCGAACCTCTCCTTCCCAGGGGGCCGATCGGGAAACACCTGCGGCCACGCGGCACTGGGCCTTTCAGCCCCCGGTCCCCCCGACGATTCCCGAAGTGCGAAACGCCGAGTGGCCCGCGGGGGCGGTCGATCACTTTGTTCTCA
The DNA here is from genome assembly GCA_046318755.1 of Planctomycetaceae bacterium. Lineage (GTDB taxonomy): Bacteria > Planctomycetota > Planctomycetia > Planctomycetales > Planctomycetaceae > UBA10511. The sequence goes on along the minus strand of JBKCTR010000945.1, from coordinate 229 downwards.
GGGCCCTCGAGCGGCAGGGAATGACCCCTGCGGAGGAGGCCGACCGGGCCACCTGGTTGCGGCGGGTCACGTTTGACCTGACCGGCCTGCCCCCCACCCCCGCGGAGCTGGCGGCTTTCCTGAACGACACTTCGCCGGCGGCAGGGACCACCGTGGTCGATCGCCTGCTCGACTCGCCGGGCTATGGAGAGCGTTGGGCCCGGCACTGGCTCGATCTGGTGGGGTATGC
>JBKCTR010000944.1:0-2287 GCA_046318755.1 Planctomycetaceae bacterium | reverse complement strand
CTCAGGAGAGACACCGATGGCGAACCGTCTGTCGATGCTTAAGTCACAGGGAATTCAGTCGTTAGCAGCGGCGGGGCATTCGGAGCGGGCGATCGCGAAAGCGCTGAGAGTGAGTCGCGGCGCAGTGCGTCGTCATTTGGGGCGAGACGGGTCAAAGAGGACCAAAGCGCCCACCGGGGAAGCGCCCCCCGGGTCGGCGGGGTCAAACGGGACCAAAGCGCCCACCGGGTTGGAACGGGAAGAAAAGGGCGGAATTGGGAAGTCACGGAGCCTGTGCGCGGGCCTGCGGGACCAGATCCTGGCGAAGCTGGAACAGGGTTTGACGGCGGAGCGGATCTACCAGGACCTGAAAGCGGAGCACGGATTTGGGGGGAAGTACAGTTCGGTACGGCGGTATGTGCGACGAGTGAGCAGTTGCCGGGAGTTTCCGTACCGGCGCATGGAGACGGCACCGGGGTATGAGCTGCAGGTGGATTATGGAACCGGGGCGCGGTGCCGGGATGCCGAGGGGAATTGGATCAAGACGCATGTGTTCCGGCTGGTGCTGAGCCATTCGCGGAAGGGATACAGCGAGGCGGTGCGAAGGCTGACGACGGAGTCGTTCCTCCGGTCACTGGAGAATGCGTTCTGGGAGTTGGGAGGCGTGCCGCAGGTGGTGGTGTTCGACAACGCGAAGGCCGCGGTCACAAAAGCGGATTGGTATGACCCGGAGCTGAACCCGCAGCTGGTGGAGTTCTGTAAACATTATGGGATCGCGTTTCAGCCGACACGTCCACGGACGCCACGGCACAAGGGAAAGGTGGAGCGATCGGTGGGTTATGTGAAGGGGAACTCGCTGCAGGGGCGTGAGTTCGAGTCGCTGGCGGCGCAAAACAAGCATCTGCGGGAGTGGGAGCGGAGCGTGGCGGACACGCGGATCCACGGGACAACGAAGCGGCATGTGGGCCAGATCTTCGAGAACGCGGAACGGCCGGCCCTGCGTCCGTTGCCGGCGGCGCGGTTTCCGATCTTCAAGGAAGGCCAACGGAGAGTGAGCCGGGACGGGCACGTCGAGGTGGCGCGGGCGTACTACTCGGTCCCTCCGGAGTACCTGGGGAGCCAGGTGTGGGTGCGGTGGAACGAGCAGACGGTGCGGATCCTGAACCATCGTCAGGAACAGATCGCAGTGCATGTGCGGAATGAGCCGGGCCAGTTCAGCACGCGTCACGAGGATATCCCGCGGGAGAAGATCAGCGGAGTGGAACGAGGCCGGGACCACCTGTTGAACAAGCTCCGCCTGTTGGGACCGTCGGCGGTGCGGTGGAGCGAGGGGGTGTTGCAGGAACAGGGGGTGTTGGGACTGCGGAACCTGCAGGGAGTGCTGTCGCTGAGTCGCCGGTTCGAGGCCGCGGCAATCGAGCGGGCGTGTGAGTCCGCATGGCGTCAAGGGGGGTTCGGATACCGGATCGTGAAGTCACTGCTGGCGCGGGAGTCGACCGCGCGGCAGCCCGAGGAGTTGCTCGAAGCGCATCCCGTAATCCGGCCGCTGGCGGAGTACGGGGAGTATGTCCGCGAAGTCCTTGAGAAGGAGTGAAGAGAGATGGCGAGTGCATTGCTGGCGACCATGAAGAATGCGTCTGTCCGGCCTGGCGGAGTCGCTGGAGATCCGGCTGCATGAGGCGGCGACATCGGGGCTGAACCACCGGGACTTCCTGGAGCTTTTGCTGCAGGACGAGTTGCTGCTGAGGAACCAAAGGTTGATTGGCCGGAGGATGAAGGGGGCGAACTTCCGGGACGTACGGCGTCTGGAGGACTTCGACTTCGGGTTCAATCCGTCGATCCGGAAGGACCGAGTGTATGACCTGGCGACGTGCCGGTTCATCCGGGAACGGCGGGACGCGTTGCTGGTGGGGCCACCGGGGACGGGCAAGAGCCATTTGGCCCAGGCGATTGGAGCGGCGGCGATCCGCTCGGGGTACACGGTGTTCTATCGGTCGATCTTCGACACGGTACGGGACTTCCTGCACGACGAGGCGTTGTCAGGGCAGGAGCGGACGCTGCAGCGGTACCTGAAGCCGGACCTGCTGATCATCGATGACATGGGGATGAAGCAGTTGCCGAAGCGGTCGGGGGAATACCTGTTCGAGATCGTGCTGCGTCGTCACGAGGTGAAATCGACGCTGATGACGAGCAACCGTCCGCTGGAGGACTGGGGGAAACTGCTGGGGGATGTGCCGAGCGCGACTGCGATCCTGGACCGGTTCCTGCACCACTCGGAGATCATCCAGATCACGGGTCGGAGCTATCG
>JBKCTR010000943.1:0-2832 GCA_046318755.1 Planctomycetaceae bacterium | reverse complement strand
GTGGGGGCTGATGGAGTGCACGTCGGGCAAGACGAACTGCCCGTGGCCGAGGCCCGGCGGATTGTCGGTCCTGACAAACTCGTGGGGGTCTCGACCCACTCCCTCGATCAGGCCCGCGCCGCGGTACTGGATGGCGCCGACTACATCGGCATCGGTCCGGTCTTTCCCACCGCCACCAAACAGTTCTCCCGGCAGGAGATGGCGGGCCTCGAATACGTCGCGCAGGCGACCTCCGAAATCGCATTGCCGGGGTTTTGCATCGGGGGTATTGGCCCCGGCAATCTGCAGCGAGTCCTGGCGGCCGGAGGCCGACGCATCGCCGTGTCGGGGGCCATCTGTAGTGCCGAAGATCCCGCCGCGGTCACGGCCGACCTGGTTCAGCAGCTCGCCGCGGCCCACGCCCCGCCGAACTGAACCGTGCTCGCGGACGGTCGCCCACCGGCCCGAGTCGCCGGTCCTTCAGCCAATCTTCCGCTCGACCACCCGGGCCGCCAGCATCCATTCGCGGATGGAATGCTGATCTTCCTGGGAGGGGAGCCCGACCCCCTTCTGGTAGCCGAACAACTCCCGGATCGAGCTCGATCCAAACCGGTCATCCAGAATCTCGAGGTGGTCCACCGAGATCAGGGCGGGATGTTCGACGCCGCAGGCGCGGCTCAGCGCCAGCAGTTCCTTGCGCAGCGTGACGATGTAGTTTGCCGCCCGCACCGACTTGAGCGTCGGGTCGAGTCCCGCGACCAGCCAGCGATTCTGCGTCGCAATGCCGGTCGGGCAGTGGTTGGTATGACATTTCTGCGCCTGGATGCAGCCAATCGACAGCAGCGATTCGCGGGCGATGTTCACCATGTCGCAGCCGAGGGCGAAGGCGAACAGGGCCGACTCGGGCAAGCCCAGCTTTCCAGAGCCAACGAACACCACCCGTTTGTCGACGCCATATTCGGCCAGGATTTTCTGCACACGTGCAAATCCCACCTTGAAGGGGAGCGAGACATGGTCGCCGAAGACCAACGGCCCCGCTCCCGTACCTCCTTCGCCGCCATCGATGGTGATGAAGTCGACCCCCCGACTGCCGTTCTGCATCAGCCGGGCGAGATCATGCCAGAAAGCCGATTCCCCCACCGCCGACTTGATGCCCACCGGCAGCCCGGTGAGGTCGGCGAGCCGCTCGACAAAATCGAGCAATCCATCGGTGTCCCGGAAGGCGGTATGGCTGGCCGGACTGATGCAGTCCTGGTCGAGAGGAATTCCGCGAATCGTGGCGATCTCGGGGGTGATCTTGGCCTTGGGAAGAATCCCCCCGGCACCCGGTTTGGCCCCCTGGCTCAGCTTGATCTCGAGGGCCCTTACCTGAGGATTGGCGGCCAGTGTCGCCAGCAGTTTCTGTTCGCTGAACCGCCCATCCAGTTCCCGGCAGCCGAAGTAACCGGTGCCAATCTGCCACACCAACTCTCCCCCCTGACGGTGGTAGGGGGAGATGCCTCCTTCGCCCGTGCTCTGCAGGCAACCGGCAATCTGACTGCCCCGGTTGAGCGCCTCCACCGCGGGTCCACTCAACGACCCATAACTCATTCCCGAGACATTGATGATCGACGGGGGCCGGAACGCCTTTTTCCTTTGACGATATCCTCCCAGTGTCTTGGCACAGGGGCAGCGATAATCAGGATCGTAACCCGGTTCTCCGGGATGCGGTGACGCCAGCGGGAACGTGCTGTGTTTGATGATCAGGTAGTTGGGCGACAACTCCATGTCATTGTCGGACCCGAAGCCGAAGTAGTTGTTTTCCTTTTTGGACGAGGCATAGATCCACGACCGCTGGTCCCGGCTGAAGGGACGTTCTTCGTTGTTCGATGTGACGATGTATTGGCGGAGTTCCGGCCCCACCATTTCGAGCAGATAGCGGAAGTGCCCGAGGATGGGAAAGTTGTGCAGGATGGCATGCTTCCGCTGTGTGACGTCGTAGATCGCCAGCAGGATCACACCAGCCAGAAATCCGCAGAACACCAACCAGGGAAGAGTCATGATCGATTCCACTCCAGGGAAGTTCCTCCCGGGGGTTTGTCCCGGCAGGGTTCAACGCGACGCATCACGCCTGCAAACTATCCGGGATCGCCCCCGGTCTCTGCAAGCAGAGCCCGGGAGCCCCGACGCCCGGCCCTACATACGCCCTGTCGGGTTCCCGTGGGGGCCACATCTGGTCTCCCAGGAAGGCGACATCCACCGGCGTGGCCAATTCGAACTCACTGCGCCGGCGGCGGCTTGTTTTCGACCGGCGTCCGACGATTGCGGAGGACCTCCAGTGAACGCGCGATTCTCTCCCGGGCTTCGTCCGTCACGCCCCCAGCATCGAGAATGCGCTGGAGCGGTCCGACCAGGCTGGCCTCGTTCCAGTCGGCCAGATCGGTCGCCACCAGATCGGCGAGGTCGGGCCGCTGTTCGAGGATCCGTTCATAGACAGCCACCACGACCGACCGGGGAATGACCCCATCGGCCGTCCCCTGCACACTGAGCGCGAGCAGGGCCGACCGGCGTTCGCTCTCCCGCAACGAGACCGCGAGAATCTCGCTGCGGAGAAACCGGGACAGTCCTTCGACCCCGTCCTGTTCCAACTGGGCCACCAGCAGGGCGGCCCGCGCGGGTTCCTCGCGCTGGGTCGCGGCCGCGCGGCGCGCCTCAGCCAGCCAGGTCTCGGCGGTGGGCCCCCCGGCAATGCCCAGCAGCAGAGCCACCAGGGCCTGGCGCTCTGGAAAACGGTCGGGTTCCAACGTCTGCAGCAGCCGGTCGACATCCAGATCGGCGCGGCAGGACCGCATGACCGCGTAGGGGGTCCGCGAC
>JBKCTR010000942.1:0-1484 GCA_046318755.1 Planctomycetaceae bacterium | reverse complement strand
GACCTTCGCAGGGGAATTCGACATGGAGGGATTTCCAGGGGGAGAGAACGCGGGGAGTGCGGAACGCGGCCGGCCGGCTCGTTCGGGCAGGTGACACAGGCCGCGGTGCCGGATGGCGGCGGCCGGTCGACGGGCGAACCTGGCGTGCGACCGGCGTGTCTGGGGAATGATAAAGAGCGGTCGCGGACCGCGACAGGAAGGGACGCCGGCGCGGCGACCGAGGGGGCCCGCAGGCGGCGAACAGGCAGCACCAGCGGACGGATCACCGAGGGAACGTCGCTGTGTTCGCGGTCGGAAGCGGTTCGTGGTTTGGCGGTTTGGCGGTGAAGGCCGGGGACGGGTGGTTTCCGGCTTCCCGGCCGCACGCTACAATCGCAGATCCTTCGGGCGATTAGCTCAGCTGGTTAGAGCGCCATGCTTACACCGTGGATGTCGGGGGTTCGAATCCCTCATCGCCCATTTCCCCCTGTTCGCAACCTGCCCGCACAACCCCTCAGTCGTCGTCGCTGAGGGTTTCTGGCGGTGATGACGACTTGTGGCCCAGCCGGGGATATCCTCGTTCCCCCTGCTGTGGCGAGTGGTACGTCTTCACTGCCATTGGGGAATGGTGCGCGGCGCGGAATCGTGCGGCGATCGCTGGACTGTGACCGAACCAGCGGCAGTCGGTAGCAACGGGGGCGACCGTCAGGAATTCCGTTGCGCGGCTTGACCAGTAGCAAGGAAATAACGGCTGGGGCCCAAGGTTGAAACCTGTCCCTCGTATCCCATGGCGCAGGGTTGCACGTAGAATTATCAAACAGTCGGAGGAACCGCGGAAGTTGCCCCTCGGAACCATTGGACTTCGCCCCACGGTGGGAACATACTCATGATCTCGTTCGGCAGCGAGAGAGATCGCTTGTTCCGGACGAGGCTGTCTGAGACATCGTTGAATGTCGCGTTTGAGTTTCTTCAGGTGCTCCTTTCAGTCGCTGGGAGCGCTGCAACGTCGTTGAAGGCCGCGGAGATCCAGCAGGGCCGCGGCGGTGTTCCGAACTGGCCTGCGTTGATGTTTGCCCGCTGATGGATCCGTTCCTTGTGCTGATTGTGATGATTGTTCCGGCTGACAGCCGAGGGAGGGCGTTGGTGCTGTCCCGGTGGAGTCCGCAACGTCCCAATTCGGTGGCCGGGGATGTGATGCAGGACGACGTGCTTCATCGGTCGGGGGAAGAGTCGAGCCGGGCTGGGGTCAAGGGGTGGAAGGCCTGGCGGCTGCGCGGTCGACCGGCTGGTGCCCGCCAGCCCGTTGGACGGGCCGCGACGGGAGCGCGGCTGGTTTGCCCGGTGTCATCGCGATGAGTGATCCGGCACCGAAATATTCGATCATCATTCCGACGTTCAATCGTCGGGATGTGATTGTGGGAACTCTCGAATCCCTGCGGCGGATGACTGCACCGCCGGGGGGGTTTGAGGTGATCATCGTGGATGATGGCAGTCCCCATTCGCTG
>JBKCTR010000941.1:0-4387 GCA_046318755.1 Planctomycetaceae bacterium | reverse complement strand
GAGAACCAACGTGGATCGACTCAGCCCCGTTTCCGCTCGACATCCAACCGAACACACCGTCCGCCAGGGCCCAGAAACAGGGTGGCGGGGGGGCGGACCTCTGTGTCCGCTCCAATGGGTGTTTGTCGGAAGACACCCGTTCCGATGGGCAGAAAGTAAACCTGGATCGGGTCAGCCCCCTGTCGATTCATGTCACATTCCGTGGTCCTCGCACCAACGACGTCCCCCCGAGCGATGTCCTGAAGGGACATTCTTGGATAGCCAAGGGTTCGTGCGCAGCACTACCCTGGGTACTACGGCACCCAGGTCGATTCAGCCCTGAAAGGGCTGGCTTCATGCGTGCTGCCGGGATGAGGCGCGGGCTGAATTCGATCGTTGTTTTGGTGTGCACCAATCGATCGACGAGACCGATTCCAGCGTTCCGCACGGAAGCGAACCCCTTCAGGGTTCAGGCCGATTATGAATGTCCCCAACCCAGGGTAGCCGCTGCGCGACGAACCCTGGGCTATCGAAGAGTTCCCCTTCAGGGAACGAGCCGGCCAATGTCTGTAAACGCTGCCCCCCACGGTCTCCTCTGGTTCGATGACCACGACCTTTCCGGTCCCAATGAGTTCGCTGCCCATCGGAGCGCAGGTTCTCGGATGCGTGCCCAGTGGAGCGGACGCGGAGGTCCGGCGGCCGGGGGCCGAGAGAGTGGAGGAGAGAAAGTGGAGAGTCGACACGGAGGTCCGCCCCCCCCCGACGCTGGTTTTGGCCCCTTACGGCGCGGTGGGCGGATGGACGCGGATTGGGTTATTGGTCCGAGTGATTTGGCTGCCCATTGGGGCGGGGGTTCTGAGAAGACCGCCCAGTGGAGCGTACACAGAGGTCCGCCCCCCCGCCACCCTGATTCCGATTGGGTGCGCGGGTTTCTTGGGTGTGGGTTTGGCGGCGGGGCGGGGGTTAGCCGATGGCCGTGAACGGCGGGACGCGGGTGCCGTCGGGGATGCGGGCGTTGGGGCCGAGGTGGGCGTGCGGGCCGATCCGGCAATCGCGGCCGATTTCCGCCGCCCCGGCAATACTGCTGAAGGGCTCGATGATGGTGTCGGCCCCGATCTTCACCCGCGAATCGATCACCGTCTGGGCGGGATCGACAATCGTCACCCCATCCAGCATCAGCCGGTTGAAGGTCCGCTGCTGCAGCGCCTGATGCACCCGCGCCAGTTCCACCCGGGTATTCACCCCCAACGCCTCGATGATGTCGAGCCGGCAACTGGCCACCACCGGATCGCCCGCCTGCTTCAGAATGGCGCAGCAGTCGGTGAGGTACAGTTCCTTCTGGGCGTTGTTCGGCTGGATCCGTTCCAGCGCCCAGAACAGCCGTTGGCAGTCGAAGACGTAACAGCCGACGTTGATCTCGCGGATCGCCTGCTCGGCGGGAGTGGCATCTTTCTGTTCGACAATCTTCTCGAACTGACCGTCGGGGCCCCGCACAATCCGCCCCAGGCCGAAGTTGTGCTCGGTCTCGGCGGTGCCAATCACGCACGAGGCGCGGTGTTCCTGATGATCCGACAACAGGGCCGCGAAAGACTCCGCACGCATCAGCGGGGCGTCGCCCGTCAGCACAAAGACCGGCCCGTGGTGGTCGCGCAGCGTTTCGCGGGCCTGCAGCACGGCATGCCCGGTGCCCCGTTGCTCGGCCTGCAGGGCAAACTCGATGCCGGGCTGCTGAGCGAGTGTCTCGCGGACTTTGTCGGCCGCATGTCCCACAATCACCACCAGCCGCCGCACCCCCACGGCCCGCGCCCCATCGAGCACATACTCGATCATGGGGCGGCCCCCCACCTCATGCAGAACTTTGGGGAGGGCCGACTTCATGCGGGTGCTTTTGCCGGCAGCCAACACAATGGCAACGGGAGCGCTCATGGAAAATTGGGGGAGACCAGACGTCTCAAAAGGTGCAGAAGGGGCGGAATGCGGTCAGCGAACCGACCGGGAAAACAGAAGTGGGCGAGCGGAACTGGGGGAGCAGAACAGGGCCACCCGACTGCGCCACTGCCAGAGAGAATCCTGGCAGAAAGAGGGGCACCCAGATTGCCGCCTGAAGCAGGTGACAGGTTCGCCGGCGGAAACCACAGCGGGACATTCCGGGGAACACCGCAAACCGTCTCAGCGACAGCCACACGGGGTGAGCGCAGTGCTTTGTTGGTCGGGAGTTTAACCGTCGCTGCCAGACGCGGCCAGACTACCGGCCAAATTCACAAAAACCCCACACAGGGACCCCAGCCCCCCCGCGGCTCAACGATCAAACACACTGAAAAATATTGATCCCCACTCAACGGATCCGGAAAGCAATTTGCCAGATGACGTCAACCAAACAACCGGTCGAGGGGAACTCCGGCATCGAGCAGCGGCACGGGGCGTCCCTGGGCGTCGAGAATGCGGGTCTCGGGATCGATCCCCAGAGCGCTGAAGATGGTGGCCGCCAGGTCTTCGGGAGAGACCGGATTGTCGGCCGGGTAGGCGGCGTCGCGGTCGGACCGGCCGAGGACCGTTCCCCCCCGAATGCCCGCCCCGGCAAACAGCGCGGGGAAGCAGAAGCTCCAGTGGTCACGGCCCCAGTTCGCCTTCCCCTGCGGCGTGCGCCCCATTTCCCCCAGGCAGACCACCAGGGTCTCGTCGAGCAGCCCGCGCTCTTCGAGATCGACCAGCAGGGCCGAGAGGGTCTGGTCGAGCCCGGGCAGCATGTGCTTGTCGACGTCGTGGTTGTGGATGTGGCTGTCCCAGCTATAGCCGTCGGGGCAGTCCCAGAGCAGCGTCACGAAGCGGGCTCCGGCCTCGAGCATCCGCCGGGCCACGACCGCACTCTGTCCGAAAAGATGCCGGCCGAATCGATCGCGCGTGGCGGCTGGTTCTTGCCGCAGGTCGAGAGCGTCGCGCAGCTTCTGAGAGGTCGCCAGGGTGAAGGCCCGGTCGCGGGTGCGGTCGAACGAGGCGAGCCGCAGTCCCTGGTCGAGCTGCCGGCGCTGGTCATCGAGTTGACCGAGCAGACCCCGGCGATGGTTGAGCCGGTCGAGAGTGACCTCGGGGACTCCATCGAGTTCCTTCAGGCGGAACTGCAGTTCTTCGTCGGTGCAGTCGCGGAAGTACGGGTTGTCTTTCGCGTCTTTCTTGCGGATGTCGGTGGCGAGGGCGTTGTACTGCCGACCGAGCCAGCCGGCATACTGCCCCAGCCGGTCGTAGCCCTGGATGTGCCCCAGGCGGTTGGGGAGGTAGATGTAGCTGGGGACGTCGCGACGGTCGCCGCCGACGGCCCGGGTGTCGAGGTATTCGATGACCGAACCCATCGCGGGCCAGTCTTTGTCGGTCGCGTCGACCTGGGCCGCCCCCCGGGGGACGATCGGCATGGGGTGCCCGGTCTGGATGTAATGGCAGGCGTTGTGGTCGTTCTGCTTGTGGGTGACGGTGCGGACGACGGCGAACTTGTCGGAAATCTGAGCGAGCCGGGGGAGTTTCTCGCTGATCAGCAGCCCGGGCGTACGGCAGTCGATGGGGCGATAGGGGCCCTTGATTCCCGTGGCGGCGTCGGGTTTGAGGTCGAAGGTCTCGAGCTGGCTGGGGCCGCCAAACAGGAAGACAAACAAGACCGATTTGGCTTTGCCGCCACCAACCAGCCGCTGCTCTTCGGCCGCCAGCACCTGCGGCAGATTGACCCCCAGCAGACCCGTCCCCGCCACCTGCAGCACATCCCGCCGAGACCAGCCATCGCACGCGGCGCGGGAATGACCAAGGATTCTGAGCATGACGGGTGACTCACAAAGACAAGGCGGCCGACACCCAACCCGTGGGAAACATCAGTGAAACTGCATTTGAGAGTATCGGACAGACGGGGGAGCGGCAAGAGGGGGTCTGCCGCGCGGAGCGCGTCGGGCCGACTGTCCCCTGGGAGCGTAGGCTGGTTGGGGGGGGCGGCCGATGACTATTCTGGCACAGATGCAACCGGGGCGAGCGCCTCCGGAGACCACCCCCCTCAACGGCGAGACCGATGATGAAACTGCGGGCTTTGGGAGCGAGCGGATTGCTGGTCAGTCCCATCTGCCTGGGAACGATGACCTTTGGATCGCCTGTGAACGAGGCCGATTCGATCGCCCTGGTGCACGCCGCCCTGGACCGGGGGATCAACTTCATCGACACCGCCAACGTCTATGAGGGGGACAACCGCGTCCTGGGGAGAGCGGGGGGGGTGGCCGAGGAAATCGTCGGCACGGCGCTGCGCGACCGCCGGGACAAGGCCATTCTGGCGACGAAGGTGGGGGCCCCCGTGGGTCCGGGACCGCAGGACCGGGGGTTGTCTCCCGTCCACATTCTGCGGGAGGTCGACCGCAGTCTGAAACGGCTGCGGACCGAC
>JBKCTR010000940.1:0-4971 GCA_046318755.1 Planctomycetaceae bacterium | reverse complement strand
TGGTTGTGCATTCCGCTCTCTGCTTTTTCGATTGGCCCGTTTTCCATCTCTGGTTTGCTGCAGCGACCTGAGCCATGAGTTCCGACCACGTCCTTGGCTGTCTCTTGGGAACGGCCGTTGGGGATTCCATTGGGTTGCCCTATGAAGGTTTGTCGCGCCGACGTGCTGAGCGGCTGCTGGGCCCCCCGGTGCGGCAGCGATTTCTGGGGAAGTGGGGAATGGTCTCCGATGACACCGAACAGACCTGCCTTGTGGCCCAGTCGCTGATCGAAGCGGGGGGAGACTCGCAGAAGTTCCAGGCGGCGCTCGCCCGGCGCTTGCGTTGGTGGTTGCTCGGAATGCCCGCTGGAATTGGACTGGCCACATTGAAGGCCACGATTCGGCTGTGGTGCGGTTTTTCCCCGGAACGGAGTGGGGTCTTTTCGGCGGGCAACGGCCCGGCAATGCGCTCGGCACTCTTGGGCGTGGTGTTGCCGGACCTTCCACAGCTCGCGCGGCATGTGCGTGTTTCAGCCCGACTGACGCATACCGATCCCCGGGCGGAACAGGGAGCCCTCGCTGTTGCCTTGGCGGCACACCATGCAACCCGCCGGGGACTGGACGATCCCGAGTCCGTCCTGCACCATCTCCAGCCCGCGCTGGAAGGCCCCGACGGCGAACTTCGTCGGAATTTGGAACAAACGGTCGCTTCGGTGCGGCGTGCCCAGTCGACACTCGACTTTGCCGATTCCCTCGGACTCGCACGTGGAGTGACGGGTTATGTCAATCACACCGTCCCCGTCGCCCTGCAGGCCTGTTTGACCCACCCTCGCGATCTGCGGGGTGCCGTGATGGCCGTCGTGGGATGCGGCGGAGATACTGACACGACCGCGGCCATCGCCGGGGCGATTGTTGGCGCCGCCGTAGGTGAGTCGGGCATCCCACAAGACTGGTTGGCGACTCTGGTCGAATGGCCGCGTTCGGTCTTGTGGATGAGACAACTGGCGACTGCCCTGGAACAGGAACCGGGGGTGAATCGCCCGCGTCTCCCCGTGGGCGTTCCGGCGGCTGGTCTGCTGCTCCGCAATCTCTGTTTCGCGACCGTGGTGCTTGTGCACGGCCTCCGCCGTTTGGCCCCCCCTTATTGAAGTCGAGGTGATCTGCCCGTCTCCGGATCGGCCGGTCGACACAGTCGCTTCTCGTCCTGCGATTGTCCCCCACCCGCCCGTGGTGGTAGGGTGGTGTCTGGCGAAACGGCCACCCGGTCCGCGACTGCACAACCCTTCTGCCCGAGGTCCCCCCCCATGCTGGCACTCACCGGTCATTCCACTCGGCTCTGCTCCGGACTTTCCCGGCGGGCGGTGCTGCAGATTGGGGCCTTGGGAATGGGGGGGCTCTCACTACCGCAGTTGCTGGCAGCCGAGGCCCAGACCCCCCGGCCGCAACGGCACAAGGCGGTCATCATGATCTACCTGGTGGGCGCGCCCCCCCACCAGGATATGTACGACCTCAAGACCGAGGCCCCCAAGGAAATCCGGGGCGAGTTTGAGCCGATCCAGACCAACGTTCCCGGCCTGCAGATCTGCGAGCATCTGCCTCGTCTGGCGGGCATCATGGACAAGCTGGTGCCGTTGCGCTCGGTGCACGGCTCTCCCAACGACTCGCACGATTCCTTCATCTGCTACACCGGTCGGTCGTTCGTCAACCAGCCATCGGGGGGTTGGCCCTCGCTGGGGTCGGTGGTCTCGCGGGTGCAGGGACCGGTCACTCCCGCAACGCCGCCGTTTGTAGGGCTGGCCCCCAAGGCGGGGCATCCCCCGTATGGTTCTCCCGGGCACCCGGGAATGATGGGCATCGCCCACTCGGCATTCCGCCCCACCGGCCCCGGGCTCGAGAATCTCACGCTCGGAGACTTTCCCATCAGCCGCCTGTCCGACCGACGGAGCCTGCTGACCAGTCTCGACCTGTTCAAGAGACAGTCGGACCAGTCGGGCATGATGGCCGGTCTGGATGTGTTCAACCAGCAGGCGTTTGGCCTGCTGACCTCGGGGGGACTGGCCGAGGCGCTCGATCTTTCGCAAGAAGACCCCGCCATTCGGGCCCGCTATGGGCAGGGAGACCCCAAAAACTACGGCGATGGGGCCCCGCGCAACCTCGAGCACTTCCTGCTGGCCCGCCGGCTGGTCCAGGCGGGAGTACGGGTGGTGACTCTCAACTTTGGCCGGTGGGACTTTCACGACCAGAACTTCAGCGAGGCCAAAAACACCCACCTGCCGCAGTTCGACCAAGGTCTGAGCGCGCTCATCGAAGACCTGCACCGGCTGGGAATGGCCGACGATGTGGCGGTGGTTGCCTGGGGGGAATTCGGGCGGACCCCGCGGATCAATAACAACGCCGGGCGCGACCACTGGGCGCAGGTGGGGGGCGGACTGCTGGCGGGAGGGGGCTTCAGGACGGGACAGATGATTGGGGCGACCGACCGTCTAGGGGCGACCATTGCCCAGCGGCCAATTCACTTCGGAGAGGTCTTCGCCAGTTTGTACCGGCACTTGGGTCTCGACCCCCACGCCCCGCTGCTGACCGATTTTTCGGGCCGGCCGCATCCACTGGTCGACGGCCAACACCAACCGCTCAAGGAATTGACGTAGGCCGATGGGCGTCTGGTGACCGCCAGTCCCCGCGGGTTCCCCCGGCGTGCCCCGCCCTCCCCCGTTTCGCCTGGGGCCGGTGGAATTCCAAAAGAAACCAGAGTTTTTCCCGCCAAATTTAACATTCCGGAACGGGGCCTGCGTCTGCTATTCTCACGGCACCTCCAGCCCCTCCAGTCTGCCCAACCGGCAGGGTCGGGGCGGGTCTGGTCGTTTGATTTCCCTCGTTCTGTTGGCCCGCGCCTGGCGTGGGCGAAGTCCGCATGCCCGAAAACACGCTGAGTCTGGCCCTGCTGGAGGTGAACAACCTCACCCCGGCACTGCTGGCCGCCGACGCCTGTGCCAAGTCGGCCGGGGTCCGCCTGCTGGGGATCGAAAGCAGCGATGGGGCCGCCCAGTGCATCAAGCTGGTCGGTACCGTCGCCGAGGTCATGCACGCGGCCGAGGCGGGCAAGGCGGCCGCCGAGCGGATGAAAAGCCTGGCCGCCATCACCGTGCTGCCGGCTCCCCTCGACATCGTCCACAAGCTGGCCAATTCCAAACCTGTTTTCAGCCCACTGTTGGGGCTGTACGACTACCGCATTCCGCTGGAGAACCACATGAGCACTTCGAACGCCATCGGCCTTCTCGAAACCCAGGGCCTCGTCGCCGCCCTGCACGCCACCGACGACATGCTGAAGTCTTCGAACGTGACCCTCGTGGGCAAAGAGAAGATCGGTGCGGCCTACGTGACCATTGTCGTCAAGGGAGACGTCGCTGCCGTCCAGACCGCGATCGAAACTGGCAAGGCGACCGTTGAACGGCTCGGCGGCAAGCTGATCTTGGGCGACGTCATTCCCCGTCCCCACGCCGAACTGGCCGCCCTGCTCCCCGGCGGCTGAACCGCTCGGTTCGCGCTGTCCACAGGCTTCACACTGGTCTCTCCCGACCTGCGGGAGAGACTGTGTGCCGGGATCCCAGACGCCTCTCTCCCGCCAGCCGGAGGGGGGCGTTTTGCGTGGCCTGGCCAAAAGCCGGCGGTGATCTCCCTGATCTCCGCCGCCACGCCACTCTCCGCCGCCACGCAAGCGCGGTTGCCACCTTACCCGCAGCGTTCCACCAACATTGCCACGGCATTTCCTCCCCCCAGGCAGAGGGTCGCCATGCCGCGCCGGGCCTGGCGGGCGTGCAGTTCCCACAGCAGTGTTACCAGCACCCGCGCGCCGCTGGCACCAATCGGGTGCCCCAGGGCGATCGCTCCGCCGTTGACGTTCACCCGGTCGCTGTCGAGCCCCAGCCCGCGCACACACGCCACCGTCTGGCTGGCGAACGCCTCGTTGATCTCAAACAGATCGATATCGGCCAGGGTCAACCCGGCCTTGGCCACCACCTGCCGCACCGCGTCGATCGGGGCGAAAAACAGCCGTCGCGGCTCTCCCCCGCTGGTCGCGCTGGCCACGACCCGGAACTTCCAGGGGGTCGTCAGCGTCGCAGCCGTCGCCTCATCGACCACCGCCACACTCGCGGCTCCATCGGCCAGCGTCGAAGAATTGCCCGCCGTCACGCTCCCCGCCGGGTCGAACGCCGGCCGCAACTTGGCCAGCGTCTCCCGCGTTGTCTCCGGCCGAATTCCCTCGTCGGCCTCCACGTTCACGATCTGCCCTTTGACCCGCACCGGCACAGGGACCAGCTCGGCCTGAAAGGCTCCCCGGGTCTGCGCCTGCGCGGCCCGGGTTTGGCTGGCCCGGGCGAGTTCGTCCTGGTCGCCACGGGTCAGTCCCGCTTCCCGGACGGTGAACTCGGCGTGTTCCCCCATGCCGCATTGCTCGAGGGCACATGTCAGTCCGTCGAGCAGCATCGAGTCTTCCAGCGCGGTATTCCCGAATTTCAGCCCTTCGCGAACCCCGCGCAGCAAATGGGGCACCCGGCTCATGTTCTCCATCCCCCCCGCCAGCACCACCCGGGCATCTCCGGCCCGTACCGCCTGGGCGGCCAGCATCACCGCCTGCAGGCCAGAACCGCACACCTTGTTGACGGTGCAGGCCGAGATGGTGTTCGGCAAACCGGCCGCCAGCGCCGCCTGGCGGGCCGGGGCCTGACCCACCCCCGCCGGCAATACCTGCCCCAGAATCACCTCGTCAACCTGCCCGGGGGCCAGACCCGCCCGACCCAGGGTCGCCTGCAGGGTGACCGCCGCCAGTTGGGGGGCCGGGACGTCACGAAACGCTCCCAGAAAACGTCCGATGGGAGTGCGGGAGCCGGAAACCAGAATGGCCGCGGGCATGCCAGGTTTTGCCAGGAAGGGGTAGAGACAGGCCGAGCGTCGGCCTTGACGGGGGAACTCCCCTCCCCGCGGGGGGAGGTG
>JBKCTR010000939.1:0-3216 GCA_046318755.1 Planctomycetaceae bacterium | reverse complement strand
TCACGGGGGAATGGAATTGGATCGTTCCCTCGCTGATTTTGGGCACAGGCATCATCGTGCACGCGTTGTTCACCGGCCGTCTGGCCCTGTGTGCCGCCTGGATCGGCGGATTCATCGCCCAGGGGCTGCTGCGGTCGTGGTGGTTCGGCACCCCCTGGGTCGCTCCCCTGGTCCCCATGAGCAGCGCGGCGTTCATCCTGTTTACGCTGTACATGATTCCCGACCCCGCCACCACTCCCAAATCCATCGCGGGGCAGTTGGCGTTTGGGGCCGGTAATGCAGCGGTCTATGGGCTGCTGCAGGTGCTGCACATCGTGTTTGGCCTGTTCCTCGCGTTGACCATCACCAGCGGTCTGCGCGGCGTGGTGATCTTGCTGCGGCAATGGGCCACCGCTTCGGCCGTGGCCCCGCGGGCCGCCGCCCCGGCCCCGGCCCCGACTCTCGAAACCCAACCCGCCACCGTTCCCACTTAGACCTTCTGTGCGAGCCCCCGCCATGACACTCAGCGTGCGCGATCGCAGTTCCGCCAGTTCGGCGACGATCCCCGGATTTGTGTACCTGCATACGGTCACCTTCGAGGAGACCAACCTCGTGGGGAATGTCTATTACACCAACTACATCCGCTGGCAGGGGCACTGCCGGGAGCTGTTCCTGATGGAGCGTGCCCCCGATGTGCTGCGCCAGCTGCAGGATCGACAGCTGGTGCTGCACACCAGTTCGGTCGGGTGCGAGTTCTTCTCGGAGCGGGGATTGTCGGCCGGGGACCACGTGCGCGTGCTGATGCGGCTGAGCGAGCTGCGTGGCGGGCGGCTGGGGCTGACGTTCGATTACGAGCGGCTGCCTGCCTGGCCCGCCCACGACGGTGCCGAATTGGTGGCTCGGGGAACGCAGCAACTGTGTTCGAAGCATGCCGGTACCGACGGCTCGCTGGTGGCCTGTGTGCTGCCCGTTTCGTTGTTGCAGGCGCTGGTCCCGTTCGCGAATGAGGACATTCGCGGACGGATTGCCGACGCCATCGACTTCCAGTCGGCCGCCGTGACCCGCTGAGCCCCCCCCTCGCCGAAAGACGTGCCCGCAACGGACTCGTTGTGGCCTCGGCTGGGGCGGATCCCGCCCCTGGGGGGGTCGTCGTCAGCGGGAGCCAACGCGGGAAAATCACTCGCCGTTGAGTCCCGACCCCAGTTTTTCCAGCGCCTTCACCTCGATCTGCCGGACCGCCTCGCGGGTGATGCCCAGCACCTCGCCAATTTCCCGCAGGTTGTAGGCCTGGCCATCTTCGAGGCCGTACCGCATTCGCAGAACAAGGGCCTCGCGGGGGTCGAGCGTCTGCAATTCCTCCAGCACCCACGTGAGCGAGTCGTTGGTCTCGAGCCGCTGGTCGGGCAGAGGGATGCGTTCGTCGGCCAGCAGGTCGACCAGGGAATAGTTTTCGTCGACGGCCTCGGAGTGCGTGGAGGCCTGCAGCAGTTCGAGCGCCTGGGCCAGCAGTTTCTGCTGGCGTTTCCGCAGCTTCTGGTCGGCCGCAATCTCCTCCAGCGTCGGGTCCCGACCCAGAACACGCTGCAGGCGGGCGCTGGCCTGGCGGCAGCGGCTCATCAACTCGACCATGTAGGTCGGAATGCGGATGGTCCGGCCCGTGTTGATCAGTCCCCGCTTGATTGACTGCTTGATCCAGTAGGTCGCATAGGTGCTGAACCGCGTCTCGTGGGCCGGGTCAAACCCCTCCACCGCCCGCACCAGCCCCAGGTTCCCTTCCGAGATCAGGTCGAGCATCGACAGCCCCTGCCCGGCGTAATGGCGGGCGATGCTCACCACCAGCCGCAGGTTCGCCTTGATCATCTCATCGCGGGCGGCCACGTCTCCCTGCTGGATCCGGATCGCCAGGTCCCGCTCCCGCTCACGGGTCAGCAGAGGGGTGCGATGGATCTCCCGCAGGTAGATCTCGAGGGGATTGGTCGCGGACGAGCGGCCGGTGGAGACGCTGTGGGAAGTCGACTCGGCCATGCGGGGGGTGGGGGCGGATGCGAGGTCTTGCCAAATGGATCAGCCACGCCACTTCCGGGCGCGGCCTGACAACTCGTCAGATCGACCAGTGCGGCCCCCCGGCCCCGGGGAAATCGGGCGTTGGCCCCGAATTCGCCTCGAGTGCGGTTGAACAGGCGCAAAAAAACGGCCCTGCCACCCGAAGTGACAGGGCCGTTGTGCGCGGCTCTGACGGCTGAATCGACGAGGCCGCCAGGGAATTTTCCCGCAACGGGTCGCCGGTCCGTCGACCTACTTCTTGTCGAGGCTGAACAGCGGACCCGACTGGCCGCTGGTTCCCCCCTTGAGTTCCTCACGGACGGCCGGGGCGGCCGCTCCGCCCGATCCCCCGGCAGCCCCCTCGGCGGGAACCAGCTCTTCGATGGGGCCAGTCAGCTTGCGGCTGAGGCCGATCTTGCGATCGGCGGTGTCCACCCGCAGCACGCGGACCTCGATCGGTTGGCCAACCTTCACCTCGGCCTCGGGGTTGTCGACCTTGTGCTCGGCCAGTTCCGAGACGTGCAACAGCCCTTCGAGGTTGTCTTCCAACTGCACGAAGACACCAAAGTTGGTGATCTTGGTGACCGTGCCGGTGACAATCGAGCCGGGCTGGTACCGCCCGGGAATGTCGGTTTCCCAGGGATCTTGCTGGAGCTGCTTCATGCCCAGGGCGATGCGCTTGCGGTTCTGGTCGACCGACAGCACCTGGCACTGCACCTTGTCTCCCTTCTGCAGTACTTCGCTGGCATGCGAGACCTTGCGGGTCCACGACATGTCGGAGACGTGCAGCAGCCCGTCGATGCCCTCTTCGATTTCGATGAAGGCACCGTAGTTGGTGAGATTGCGGACCGTGCCGTCGACAATCGCCCCCACGGGGTACTTCGAGGTGACCGTGTCCCAGGGATTGGGCAGAGTCTGCTTCATCCCCAGCGAAATCTCCTGCTTCTCTTTGTTGATGGCGAGCACCACCACCTCGACCGGGTCGCCAATCTGCACCAGCTCCATCGGGTGATTGACGCGACGGGTCCACGACATCTCGCTGATGTGGACCAGCCCTTCGATGCCCGGCTCGAGCCGGACGAAGGCGCCGTAGGTCATGATGTTGACCACTTCGCCCTTGGCCTTGGTCCCCACGGGGAACTTCTGCTCGACCATGTCCCAGGGGCTGGGCTGCTTCTGCTTGAGCCCCAGGGC
>JBKCTR010000938.1:0-5236 GCA_046318755.1 Planctomycetaceae bacterium | reverse complement strand
CGGTTGGGTCAGCCCCTTCACGGTGATCGGCACGCTGGTCTCGGCACCGTCCGACTGGATGATCAGCCGGGTCGTCCCATCGGCCAGCGGTTGCACCAGGCCCTCCCGGTCGACTGTGGCAACCTGCGGATTCTCGACACGAAGGTTCGCCAGCCGGGTCACGTCCCGCTCGCGTCCGTCAACGGATCGCAGCACCACCACCTGCTGGGTCGCTTCGGGTTGGGTCAGCTCGATGGCCGGCGGAGAGCTGCGGAGAGGTGCGGCACTCTGCGCACTGGCAGCCCGGTTCGTGACGACGAATCCGCAGCCTGCCAGCAGCCACACTGTCAATACGCGAGTCAGCAAGAGACCACGCTCCTCAACAAGACCGGGACGGAAACCATCAGCAAGAGTTTATGTGGTTTGGATGGGTCTGGGCAATTGGAATGCCGGAGGCCAATCCCCGGCTGGTCAACGCCAGGTACGGACGGGGCGAAAGGTCAGTGTGTAGTCAGCCATCTCCGGCCGCAGTACGAATGAATACCAACAACGATTGTACGACGACGAATAGTTGAAGGCTCCCCCCCGGGCAGTGCGGGAGTGGACCAGTTCCACAACAAGTTCTGTGTCGAGCAGTGTGGACAGAGGCGTTGGCTGCGTGGGGATTTCGACACGGCGTTCCTGGCACCACTCCATCGCGTTTCCCAGCATGTCGAACAGCCCCGCCTCATTGGGGCAGAGTTGTCCCACTGGCCAGGCTCGGGCGCTTCGCTGGAGTTCGGTCTGAATCTCGTCACTGGGGACTTCCGGGGGCAACGGTTGGGTGGGATCCACGCTGTTTTCCCGGTACCAGGCGTAGGACCGTAGGCGGGATCTGCTGGTTCCATAGAAACGATTCGTGCTGGTTCCGGCGCGACAGGCATATTCCCACTCGGCCTCGGTCGGCAGGCGATAGCCGTCACGATCCATGAAGTCGGCCTCCATCTGCACCTGCACCTGTCCATTCGACTCGTCGATGCGATAGCAGGCATTCAAACCCTCCCGGGCACTCAGCCAATTGCAGTATTGCACAGCGTGGAACCATGTCATCCAGGTCTGGGGAAGATCCTCAGCGGGACCCCAAGAACTGGTGGGAGGTTGAATTCCCCGGTCTTGAACGTACTGGGCGAACTGCCCCGCGGTTACCTCCGTCGTGGACATGGCAAAGGGGCGGTCAATCCGGTGCCGATGACGCACTTCAAACTGTGACTGGGGACGGTCTCCGTCGCTGAGGCCCATCCAGAATTCGCCGGTTCCGAAGACCGCGAATGTCTGCCCCTGGGAATTCACAAACCATCCACCCGGGGCCACGCGGGGCGGTTCAGTTGCCCCGGGAACAGATTGCGCCAGGCGGGTCTGGGTGGCCTTGATCGCTTCCGCGGCCCCCCACTTTCGCAGCAGCCATTCGCAGGCTCCATGGACTCCCGAATCGGTGTGGGTCTCAAAGATCTGCTGCAAACCCAACTCCGTGGTCAGTTGGGCACACGTGGCTGGTGAGAGCAGCGGGGTGTATCCCCCCAAGGTCTGCAGCAAACCGCGCAGCAGGGGGGCTTGGCGATTCCCGGAATCGGCTCCCGGTTCAGCGACCAACAACCGACGCAGTTCCTCCACCACCAGTTGGTAGTCCACTCGGCACTCGACGAAACTGTGCTGGATCTCTGTGCGGCGGCTGGGGTCTTCCGAACCAGGCTGGTCGGCACGTGGTTGAAAAGCCAGCAGATGCCAGACTTCGGACGCCGCCCCCAGATGCGCCAGACCGGCGGCGGCACGTCCCTGGCGGCTCGCCCGCTGTTCGCGGCCAGAGACGGACAGCTCGGGATCTGGTGGGAGTTCGAGCTCTTTTCGCCACAGGTCCAGGGCCGCATCCCGATTGGCCACTGCGACGGGCAACAAGGTCTCAAAGGTCCGGAGATCGCTGTGCAGCATCACCCCCGCCACGAGCGCGCCCTGTTCGCGACCGAAATCGGCCAGAGTCTCGGCCGCCGCTGGTCGAACGGCGGGATCCAACCCCTCGCTCTGCAGCCGTGTGGCCACCTCGCGTGCCAGGACACTCCGCACGTTGTCAAAGTACGGGCGCCACGCGACCAGTTCCGAAGCGGGGAGTGACAGCAGGTGTTCAACAACCGGAGGGGCGAGTGCGGGCCACCGGGAGTCTTCGGGAGCGAATCGGGCGAGCGCGGCCGAGGCTTGAAACCGGTCCCGCGGCTTGCGCGCCGGGTCCAGCGCCGCCTGCCACAGCCATTGCTGTTCCGGGGAGCCGACACCGGACGCCAGTCGGTCCCGCAAGACCGTGAATTCGCCCCTGGAGACCGTCAGCAGCTCGGGGATCAGTTGCGGGATCTGGGACCGATCCCGGGCGGCCGACCAGAGACCGACACGCAATCTCAGAACGCGCCCTGTCTCCTCAGCCGCGGCCGAGTCCAGGTGTTCCCGTAAATGCTGTTCGGCCTGGCGGGTGAGATCGTTCTGCTGGATCTCTTCGAAGACCCGGTTCCACTCGTCGGGCTGTGCGGCCTCCAGCCGTTCGACCAGGGCCAGAGCGGTCCGCTGCCGGCGGTCTTGCCACAGCCACAAGGCGGCCAGTCCCAGCACCAGCAAGCCTGCCACGCTCAACAAACCACGAACCGCATGAAACCGCGCCGACCGCTGCAACAGGGCCCGCTCGGCCGCGGACCGGCGACGGGGATCGGTTCTGCGGCGAATCGTGATCTCCTCCCAGAGCGAAGGAAGATGCCGGTCTTCCCGACGGCTGGTCCAGAGGGCGGTCCTCTCGGCCAGCAGCCGACTCGCCCGCGCCTCCGGGCTTTGATCCCGATTCAACCACTCCCGGAGGGCCGGCACCAGATAGTCGTGCGTCAGTTGATACTGCCCCGTCTGGCGAGCCTGAGATTCCCCCGATTGGGCATCGTCCGGGTCGTTTTCGACCGGGGTGATCAGCCGCAAGTCGGCGTCCAGGATTCGCAACAATTCCCGGAACCCGGCGGGATCATTCCCATATCCTGAGGCCTCTTTCAATTCCGACAGGCTGCAGGTATGCCCCCGGATTTCGGTCCCTGCCTCGGGCAAGAGTTGGCCCAGCACGGCTTTGGCGCCCCGCGCGTGCTGGCGGTGGGTGGGGGCCGCGGACCTGGCCGCAAAGGTCTCCTCCAGGAACGTCACACCCACTCCGGAGATGCCCCCGACCGAATCCAACTCGGCCAGCGTCCAGGGGCGGTGTTTGAACATTTCGGCGAACAGGGCGAGACGTACGGGCACAACCCGTCCCCGCTGGGCCAAACCATCGACCGCCCGCTGCAGGAATTGCCGCTGTTCGGCCGACAGGTCAGCCGCCGACGCGGGAAGTTTGCCGTAGGCCTGTCCACAAGCCATCAGCACCTCAGCAGCATGATCCATGTCGAACAGATCAACCGGCTGCATCTCTTCCCGCTGCTCGATGCCCAGTTCCTTCTGGAAGCGGAACGCGCTCAGGGCGAAATCGTCCCGCACGAGCAACAGTCCCTGCACATGCTCCCCGTCGCACTGTCGGAGGGCGTCGATCAATACGGTTCCTTCATCGTCCCGGGGATGATTCAGCCACTGTTCGAACTGGTCCAGAACGATCAACAGCTTCCGACCCTCACCCAGGTGCCCGGCGCGGCGCAGTCGTCGCAAGCCTTCGGTCAACCCCAGCCCACGGAGTTCCGGAAACTCGCCAGTCAAACGCTTCAACAGACGCGCTTCCGTGGTCTGGGGATCGGAGTCGAGGTGAATGACATGAATCCCGCGGGACAGTTGGGGCAGCAATCCCGCCTTCACCAGCGAGGACTTGCCACACCCCGAAGGACCAAACAGCAGTCCGACCCGAACCATCCGGTCGCCGACAGGTTCCTCGATCTTCTGCTTCCAGTAGCGCAGAACCTGGGGCAGTCCCTGGCGATCTTTGGGGCCCGGCAACAACTGCAGAAAGAAATCGGCGTCGTTCTCGTCGAACGAACGCAACCCCTTGGGGACAATCGTGGCCGCGGTCCCCTCTCGATTGGGGGCGGCGGACGCGGGCCCGGTGGGCTCGGAGGACGACACCCCCACCGTTGGGCCGGCAACGGCGGTCTCCGGAACCTGAGACGTGACTGACAAACCCGGGACTGCTACCGCCTGCGACTCGGGCGGAGTCAGAAAACGGTCGAGACAATCTTGCAGGTCATCACGGAGATCGGCCGCCGTCGGATAACGGTCCTCCGGCAGACGGGCCATCGACCGGATGCAGATTTCTTCGAGACGTTGGGGAATTCGATCTGTCCAATACCGCAGGGGACGGGGTTTGCAGCGGCGTACCTGGTTCAGCACTGCCGTGGTTTCGACCCCGGTAAACGGCCGCCGTCCCGCGAGCAGTTCGTAAAGCACAACCCCCAGCGAAAAGATGTCAGTGCGGCCATCGACGAGGTGACCTTCGAAGTTGGCCTGCTCGGGACTCATATACGCGGGCGTCCCCATCGCCCCGGTCTGCATCCCCTCATCGCCATCCCGCATCGCCAGGCCGAAGTCGGTCACGAAAACCTTCCCCTGGTGATCCAGCAACAGGTTGGCCGGTGTGATGTCTCGATGGATCACCCCTTCGGGAGCATGGTGGGCGTAATCCAGGGCCCCGGCCACATCACGGACCAGACGGACCGCCTCCACCATCGAGATTGACCCCGTGCGCAGACGCTGCTCAACGGTCATGCCGTCGATGTACTTCGAGACGATGTAGGCGGGAATCCCGGGGGCACTGCCGACCTGATACACCGGCACGATGTGCGGATGATCGAGCCGTGCCACCAGGCGGGCCTCTTCCAGCCACGCCTGGGCCGTGGCCTGCTCCCGGCCTGGGCGTGGCACCTTGATGGCCACCTGCCGTCGCAGCCGAGGGTCGAATGCGAGGTAGACCAGTCCGAACCCCCCTTTCCCCAGGCGACGGCGAATCTCGAAGTGCTCAATCTGGGGGGGAGTGAGATCGTCCCCGGAATTCCCCGGGGACGACGTGGTCTTCTGGACGGGATGGTCCGCAGCGGGAGTCTCTCGGATTGTCTGATCGGGGCCGACATCCTCATCAACTGATGGGGCAATCTGTGTCGCCTCGACGTCCCATTCGGAGAAGACTTCTGTCACCAGACTGGAATATTCGGGGAACCGCCGCTGATAGTCGGTGAGTTCAGTTGGCTCGCGTGATTCCTGATAAAGTTCCAGCTCCGCAGCGAGAAGT
>JBKCTR010000937.1:0-3106 GCA_046318755.1 Planctomycetaceae bacterium | reverse complement strand
GGGCTGTCGGCGAGGTAGCGTTCCAACCACTCGGTCGCGCCGACATCGAGGTGGTTGGTGGGCTCGTCGAGCAGCAGCAGGTCGGGGTCGGCCAGCAGCAGCCGGGCCAGCAAGACGCGGTTCTGCTGCCCCCCGCTGAAGGTCGAGATGGGGCGGTGGTATTCGTCGGGGGCGAACCCCAGCCCCTGCAGCACCTCGTCGACGCGGTGCTCGAGGTTGTAGGCCTGTTGGCGGCTGAGGAGCAGTTGCAGCTCGTCGTACCGTTTCTGCAGCTTGTCGTGCAGGACCGGTTCGGTGGTGGCGGCGATGCGGTGGGCCACCTCTTCGGCCTCGCGCTGCAGGGCGTACAGCGGGGCCAGACCGGCCCGGGCCTCGTCGAGCAGCGTGCTGGCGGGATCGAAGGCGGTGGTCTGCTCGAGGATGCCGACCCGCAGATCGCCCGGCTTCTGCACCGTTCCCGAATCGGCCTCGTCGAGCCCCGCCAGGATCCGGAACAGGGTGGTCTTGCCTGCCCCGTTGGGACCGACCAGCCCCACCTTGTCTCCCGCCCGAACTTCGAACGAGACCCCGTTCAACACCGGGTCGGCATCAAACTGCCGGACGACTTGGGAGACAAGCAGTTGCAGCACGGTCGGTTACTTGGCCAGGGCTTTGCGGATCGCGTCAACGGTCTGGGTGGCACGGCGTTGAATGATGCGCCGCCCCCATTCAGCCGTCTTGGCGACCGGTGCGAGATCGACACCGTTGATCTTGAACAGTCCCGCCTTCTGGCGCTCGGCCGCCCGCACGCTCTGCGGATCGACCGCCAGCATCTGCGAGGTGATGGCGAAGTCGTCGTGGAGACCTTCGGAGGTCTGCACAATGCCATTGTCGGCCAGCCACTTTTCGAGGCCGGGGTAATCCCAGTATTCGGGAATGTAGAGGACGCGGGGTCCCTGTTGGCCCCAGTGAGCGGTCAGTTCTTCGGCGACCGCTTTCATTCCGTCCTGATTGCCGCCGCTGTCACCGATGAGCACGATGGTCTCGAAGCCGGTGACCTGGAAGCTGCGGGAAATGTCGCGCAACAGCGCGCGGTAGGTGTCTTCCGTCAAGCTGATCGTGCCCGGGTACTTCATGTGCAGCGAGGGGGGATCGAAATCTCCCTCGGGAACGAACGCGACGATGGGGGCGACCAGGGCGTTGCCCAGTTGCCGGGCGATCGCCTCGGTGGTCCCCCGCAGGATGACATTGTGCTTGCCGGTGGCGAGGTAGGGGCCGTTTTGTTCGACCCCGCCGGTGGCGACGATGATGGTCTTCTTGCCGGCCGCCATGGCGTCGCGGACTTCCATCCAGGTGAGGTCTTCGAGAAAGACCGATTCGACCGCGTCGATGGGGCGTTTGCCCTTGGGATCGGGATTCACCGGATCGGGCACGGCCTGAAAGGCCCCTGCCGTGGTGGCGAGCACGAGCAGGCCCAAGGCCATCCGGCGCGACCATGCGGGAAAGCGGGCAGCCAGGCGGGAGGCGCGGGTGTCGATTGGTGAAGTCATCGGGCACACTCCGTGGGCAAGAGACAGACCCGGGCGGTTTCCGACTGTGCGGTCGGCCGCAGCCTCGGGGAAGGGAAACAAGCCCGGCAGGCCAGGGGCCCACCAGCCACCATCAATGACAACAGGCGACCGGGAAAACCCGTCGCCTGTGAATTCACACACCCTCTGGCCGCAACCCCGGTCACCATCCACCGATTGCCTTGGGAGTGCCCGAGGCATTTCATCCCAGAGCAATCTCCAGCAGACTTGAACCGGCGGTGATTGCCAGGTGCCGGGAATTCCGAATCGGGGAGGGGACCTGTCAGCAGGCCCTCGTTCCACCGGGAATTCCCGCAGTCTTTTCAGACGATCGGCATCCGGGACATCTTGGCCTTCCGCTCGGCGCGACGACGGGCGCGGCGGCGACGTTCACTGGGCTTTTCGTAGAATTCACGGCGGCGCATTTCCTTCTTGATGCCGCTGTGTTCCACCAGCTTGCGAAACCGACGCACCGCTTCCTGAACCGTTTCCCGCTCACGCAGACGCAACTTGACCACAAAAAGCTCCGGGTGGCACCCTCAAAAGCCTGGAAAATCAACTGCCCGCCCAATGCGGGAATTCGGTAGTATACCAACCTGCAGGGGCCCATCCAAGGTCCGTCACTCCCATTTTTTGGCTGAAAAGCTCCAAATGATGGTCGGATGGTCACGTTTTGGGCCGGAATCAGGTCTCGACGCCGGGGTTTTTGGACGGCGCGGCGAGGTTCTGGCCCGCTACTGCCCGAAGCCGGGAATCAGCATTTCGATTCCCTCGGCACCCTGTTGCTGCTGTTCGCGAATTCGTTCGTTGAATTCGTCGAGATTGTCGAAGACGACAACGGCGGCGACTTCTTCCCAGGCGAGTTGCACCTGCAGCTTGCGGCTCCAGCCTCCGTCATCGATGGCGGTCCCCACCAGGAACCGGCGGTCGGCCACATTGGTGATCGACACGTTTTCCAGATGAAAGGTGCTGGAGCTCAAGCCGCGCTGGGAGACCGAGATCAGCTTGTCGCCCCAGGGGCGATTCCCATCGACGGCGACGGCGCGCGCCGGTTCGGCCGCCGGGGCCGGCTTGGCATTGGGTGCCGGTTTGTCCTGGGCGTCGACCCACGAGCGGGCCCCCAGCCAGAACAGTGCCAGTCCCGCCATGGGCAGCGCCACCCGCAGCCACCACTTCGATCGATTCATCGCAAGCACCTCTGCAGACCCCCCCTGTGGAAAACCGCGTTCAACTCTCAAACACAAATTCGATGGGGGCGTGGATGTCGGGATGCAGGCTCTTGTGCACCGGGCAGTGCAGAGCCGCCTGCTCGAGCTTCTGCCGGTCGTCGGCCGTCAGGTTCCGCGCCTTCTCGGCGGGAATGGTGATCACCACCTTCAGCCCGCCGATACGCCGCACCGGCTGCTGGACCATCTCTGTCACCACGTGGGCCTTGGTCCCCGCGATGTCGAGCTGGTTGCGTTCGGCCACAATGCCCATGATCGTCAGCGAGCAGGCCCCCAAGGCGGTTGCCACGAGGTCGGTGGGAGAGAAGCTTTCCCCCTTCCCGTGGTTGTCGA
>JBKCTR010000936.1:0-2322 GCA_046318755.1 Planctomycetaceae bacterium | reverse complement strand
GAGCGTGGTGACGGCCAATCTGAACGGCAATGTGTACCTGGATGAATCCAACGACGACGCGGCCGTGGTGGGGAGCATCCTGCGGAACTCGGGGTCTGGTTCGGGACTGCGCTCGTTCGGCTACGGAACGTTGGTGGTCGGCAACACCGTGTTCGGGAACTCGTATGGGATCTCTCTCAGTTCCGGGGCCGGGTTCAACGGCCGGGTCCAGGGGAACGAGGTCTACAACAACTCCTATGGGATCGCGGTCTCCGGCAGCAGCTCGGCCGGCGCGCTGGCCGAGGTGACCGGGAACCTCGTGCATCACAACACCTACTACGGGATCTCGACGTCGGACCAGGTGCTGGTGGCGGAGAACCAGGTCTGGGGCCATGCGGGAAGCAGCGCCAGCGGGATCCAGACGGGCGGACAGTCCACGATTCGCAACAACGAGGTGTTCGACAACACCTTGGGGATCGAGATGAGTTCTTACAGCACGGCGGCCGTCAGCGGGAACCGGGTGTACCGCAACACCACCGGCATCCAGCCCCGGTCCTACGCCAGCGTGACCGGGAACACGGTGTATGCCAACTCGATCGGGATCGAGACGATCTCGTCCTTCCCCTTTTACGGCCAGATCAGCAACAACCTGGTGTACGCCAACAGCAACCAGGGGATCCGGCTCTCGGGCAGTTCCGGGGCAACGGTCACCAACAACACCGTCTACCAGCCGGTCGGCAATGCCCTGCTCATCGAGGGGTCCTCCTCCAACATCTCCCTCCGCAACAACATCCTCTGGGTCGAGGCCGGTTACTGCATCTCCGTCGCCAGCAACAGCGGCACAGGATTCAGCAGCAACCGCAATGTGCTGTACACGGGAGCCGATCCCAACGCCCGTGTTGGTTCTTGGAGTGCCGGCGGCTCCACGATTCGCGACACCCTCGCGGACTGGCGCACCGCGACCGGCCAGGATCAGCATTCCAACGACATCAATCCCGACTTTGTCGACCTCGACGGCGCGGACAATGTCCTGGGCTACACCACTCTCGGTACGGGCTACGACGGGGGCCGGGATGACAATTTCTACCAGGCCCGAAGATCCAGCGCGATTGATGCAGGTGATGTGTGGGCCGCCCCACTCACCGATATCACCGGCCGTCCACGTCTCGATGATCCTGGCGTCGACAATACCGGCGCACCCGACTATGCCGTGAGCAGCCTTGGTTCCAGCCAATTCGCCGCGACCGGGACCGCGATGAGTTGGCGCAGCAATGGAACTTACTGGAACTACACATTTCCGAGCGGTTTCACCTTTCCATTGTATGGGGCAACGCACACCGGCGTTTCGGTGTCTTCGGAAGGTTTTCTGTACTTCAGTGGCTCGATGTCACCTGGAGACGGTGTCAACACGACGTCCAAGCTGGTCACCAACCGCATCATCGCCCCCCTCTGGGACAATCTGAGGACCAATGGCACCGGAGATGACATCTTCATCAACACTGCCACCGCTGGTCAGGTGACAATCCGCTGGAACGCCACCAACGAGGCCAACTCGGCGGACGTCAACTTTGCGGTGACGCTGGTCAACGACGGGACCATCCGCTTCCACTACGGCAGCGGGAACACCGGTTTGTCACCCACGGTTGGAATCTCTCGCGGTGATGGCAACTTCTTTGTCATGGGGCAATATGACGGCGCGACCTCATTGACCAACGCGGAGTCGCTGCGGTTCGCCCTGACTCCCGGCATCACCTTTGTCGACATCGGAGCCTACGAATTCCGCGGCAACTCCAATGATTCCACTCCCCCGCAGGTCCTGGGAACCACGCCCGTGTTCATCGAAGCGGGCGGGTCGACCGGCAATCTGGTCACCCAGATCTTGCTGACGTTCAGCGAGGAACTCAACGCGATCGATGCCAATGCTCCTGCGAACTACGAACTGCGGCAACGCGTCAACGGCACGTTTGGTGATGCGGACGACGTCGTCTACAACCTGAGTCCCGGGTACACGTTTGATTCGGGTACGGGAACCAGCGTGACCACGCTGGGCCTCGGCTTGGGGGGGGCGGCCCTGCCCGGAGGAACCTACCGGCTGACCGTCTTCGGTCGGGCCAGCAACAGTCTGCACGACACCGCCGGCAACCGGCTTGACGGAAATCGCGACGGATCGGTCTCGGGAAGCCTGGCGGATGAGTATGTGCGGGAATTTGTCGTGGCGGGAGCGGGCATCACCGTCTCTGCGGCCAGCGGCGACACCACCGAAGCCGGTGGAACCGCGACGTTCTCAGTGGTGTTGACACGTGAACCGACCGCCAATGTGACGGTGGACCTCTCATCCAGTGA
>JBKCTR010000935.1:0-5117 GCA_046318755.1 Planctomycetaceae bacterium | reverse complement strand
ATGCTGGACGACGTGGTGATTTACTCGGCGGGGGAGTTTGGCCGGACGCCGTTGATCAACGGGCATGCCGGGCGGGACCACTGGTCGAACTGCTTCTCGGTGATTCTGGGGGGTGGGGGACTGACGGGGGGGCGACTGGTGGGAGCGAGCGAGCCGTGGGGGGGGAAGGTGCGGGAGCGCCCGACCACGCCGCAGGATGTGTTGGCGACGCTGTACCACGCGCTGGGAATTCCGCTCGACACGCACTTCAACGACGCGTCGGGACGGCCCACGAGCATTGTGGGGGCGGGGCAGCCGGTTCATGAGTTGGGATAACGCGGGATCGTCTCGAATCGGCGGGGGGGACGGGGAGTTGCCCAGCGCGGTCGGTCCGATCGTTCGATGAAAAAAGCCACCCAGTCGTCGCGACTGGGTGGCTTTTGGGTTGTGACCACCGCGGGGCCCCCCCCCACGTGTGGGGGAACCCCGAAGGGGCGGTGTCGCAGGGGGTTAGTGCAGGATTTTGTCCATCCGGCGGGAGATGTCGGCGAGGCGTTCGCGGTCGCCGCCAGCCACTTCGGCGGTTCCCCAGCCGGTGTAGCCGATTTCGTCGAGCGCCTTCAGCACGGCGGGCCAGTCGCAATCCCCTTCGCCCAATTCGGCCTTGAAGCCGGCATAGGGGCCGCTCTGGTCGCGCATCTTGCGGCTGTATTCCTTGATGTCGAGCTTGAGGATGCGCTTGCCGAGGGTGCGGATCCAGTGTTCGGGCCAGCCGTAGTTGACGATGTTGCCGACGTCGAAATACGAACCGACCAGCGGGCTTTCGAACTCGTCGATGTAGCGGGCCATCTCGATCGGGCTGAGGTGCATCATGTTCCAGACATTCTCGAACGCGATCTTGATCCCCAGTTCGCCCGCGAGCGGGAGCGCCTTGCGGATTTCATCCTGCGAACGCTTGTAGGCGTCGGCATAGCTGATTTCCTTGTTGCAGACACCGACCACCAGCAGCACGGTGGTGCCGCCGTATGCCTTGCAGTCTTTGAGGGCAGTCTTGAGCCCTTCGAGTCCCTCGGCCCGAACGGCGGGATCGGGATGCGACAGGGGCTTGCCCCAGTGGATGTAGTCGACAACGCCGTGAACGATGAGCCCGCTGGCGTCCATCGCCTTGCGGACTTCGGCGTGGTCGGCCGGCTTGTCCATGTCGATGCCGTCGAAGCCGATTTCCTTCAGCATCTTGAACTGGTCGGTGAGGGAATCTTTGGTTCCCACCATGCTGTACTTGAGCGCCTTCTTGATCTTCCGCTCGGGGGCATTGGCCGCGACGGCGACGTTGGTGGAGGCGAGCGAGGTGGCCGCGAGGGCCACCGCCCCGGAAGTCTTGAGGAAATCGCGACGGGGAACGGGCGAGCTCATGGAGAGATCCTGCGAAGAAGGAAACAGACGTTTGTCTTCCCGGATGATACAGGGGGTTTCCCGGCTGAACAATCGGGAGGACGGGCCGTCAGCAGCTGGAAGGGGGCGGCCCGGCAATGACCCCCTGACGCGACAATTCGTCGAGTTCCGGGGTTTCCAGATGCAGGATTTCGTGCAGCACCTCGTGCGTGTGTTGACCGAGCAGGGGAGGAGGGCGCCAGCCGGCGCGGGCGCGAACCGATTCGGAGTTGGGGCCGAAGTGGTAGGGGCTGCCCGCCAGAGAGAGGGGGCCGATGGTGGGATGCGGTACCTGGCAGAGCAGGTCGCGGGGGACAACCTGGGGATCGGCGAAGACCTGGGCGAGCTGTCGGACTTCGCCACAGGGAATGCCGGATTTTTCGAGGTCGGCCAGCCACGAGGCGTTGGGGCGTTGCCGAACCCGTTCGGCCACCTGCGGAATGAGGAGGCTGCGGTGCTGCACGCGGGCGGCATTGGTGGCGAAGCGTGGGTCGTCGGCCCACTCGGGGACGCCGAGAAGTTGGCAGAAGCGGCGGAACTGGGAGTCGTTCCCCACGGCGATCACCACGTCACCATCGGCCGTGGCGAAGGTCTGGTAGGGAACAATGTTGGGATGTTGCGAACCGCGCCGCTGGGGAATCTCACCACTGACGAGGTAGTTCTGCCCGACGTTGGCCAACCAGGCGACGGTGGAGTCGAACAGCGCGATGTCGATCTGATCGCCCTGGCCAGTTCGGGCCCGGCCCACCAGTGCGGCCAGAATGGCCTGGCTGGCGAAGAGTCCCGCCGTGATGTCGGCGATCGCGACCCCCAACTTCGTGGGGGGGCCATCCGGTTCCCCCGTGATGCTCATCACACCGGCGAGCGCCTGGATCATGATGTCGTACCCCGGCTCCATTCGACGGGGACCCGTCTGACCAAATCCGGTGATGCTGCAATACACCAACCCCGGATGGCGGGCGCGCAGGGTGGCAGCGTCGAGCCCCCAACCCGCAAGGGTCCCCGGTACGAAGTTCTCGACCAGAACATCGCTCTGGCAGGCGAGTCGGGCGACCAGATCACGTCCCGCGGGTTGTTTCAGGTCGATGGCCAGGCTGCGTTTGTTGCGATTGCAGGAAAGGAAATAGGCACTTTCTCCCTCGGCAAAGGGAGGGCCCCAGCCGCGGGTGTCATCTCCGGTGCCAGGGCGCTCGACCTTGAGCACCTCGGCCCCCAGGTCGGCCAGTTGCATGGTGCAAAAGGGTCCCGCCAGAACTCGGGAGAGATCGAGGACCCGAATGCCATTCAGGGGAAGAGACATCATCAGCCTCCGCGCGAGCCAAAGGAATGAGACCCAGGAGGCATTTTAGGCAGCAATGCGTTGGATGGGGTGAGCCACACCGGGTTGTGGTCGGGAAGAACAGAGGGGGCGAAGGCTTGGCACAGAGCTTGCATCCTTTGAAGCAGACTTCTCCTGGAAGTCGGGCCCAGTCCTTCGGAGTACGGGGTGCCTGGCCACAAGTCCTTTTCCAGAAACGCTTTGTGATGAGTCGTTTGGGGCGGGAAAAGCTGGTCTGGCCTTTCAGGAGGGTTTCCTCTTACAAACATCCTCGCGCGGATGTGTTCGAACCGAGGACAACTGTCGTCACTTGAACTTCGTCTGCGATTGTCGCACAAGTCAGGTCGGCCTGGCGCGATACAGGAAGGCCACATTTCTCAGGGAGCTGAAGATGTCACACAAAGTTCGCATGGTTTGGTGTCTGTTGGCCTGCCTCGCGGGAATCGCCCTGGTGGCGATCTCTCCCGTGACCGCGGACGACAAAGCCGGTTTGTCGATCAAGGACGCGATGAAGGAGCACAAGAAGGGGGGCCTGAAAGACAAGGTCCTCGAGGGGAAGGCCAGCGATGAGGAGAAAAAGAAGCTGGTCGACATTTACACGCAAATGGCGAAGAACAAGCCTCCCAAGGGAGCCGAAGAGAGTTGGAAGAAGCTGAACGACGCCCTGATCAAGGCCTCGAAGGAGATTGTTGAGGGGAAGCCCAACGGCGTGGACGACCTCAAGAAGGCGGTCAATTGCGGAGCCTGTCACTCGGTCCATAAGGCCAGTTGAGCTGGTCCTCCACCTGCGGCTGAACCCTGGAAGTTCGCGACCCGCAGACTGTCTCTCGATTTTAAAGCAAAAGGCCGGTGAAGACTTTTGTATTCACCGGCCTTTCGTCAGTTTGTGTTGTAGGGTTCCGAAACTGCAGCGGGGCGCCCGCGCGGGAACTTACTTGAACAGATCCAGCAGCATGCTGGACATGGGATTTCGCGAGTTCACGTCGGTGTGCCACAAATTGCGCACCAGGTCGAACATCAGCACACCCAGGGGAAGCATCAGGACTGTGCTGAGAGCCATTCCCACCAGGGGCCAGGTGCCCCAGTCTTGTTCCACGGCCAAAGCGGGCCGCGGGCCGGCGATCTCGGAAGAGCTTTCGCCCGACGTCAGATCTTCGTCGAAATCTTCGTCTTCGGCACCGAAGACATCCTCGGCGATTTCGTCGTCTTCGCCAATCAGGTCGGCGTCGACTTCCTCTTCTTCCTCGACGGCGATCTCCGACGAACCGCTGTCGGAAGTTGCGTAGTCGTTGGAGTCGTCATCCAGAGTGATGACGCTGGTTTCCGAACTGGAGGCCGCATCGACGTCCCCAGACCCCAGCACGGGAATGGCATCGTCACTCTCCAACAGCCGGCTCTTATCGATGACGGGAATCGTGGCCGATGCCAGGTCATCCTCATCAATGGCGGCCTTGAGCGGTGCGGTCTTCCCCCCCTTGGGCGGGGCCGCTTTGCCAGGTGCCGGTTTCTTGGGTTCGGTCTCCCTGAGCACGGGCGTTTCCGCCAGCGAGATCCCCTCATCTTCTTCGAGGGCCAGCGAGATGCCGCTGTCTCCCCCACCCAGGGTCACACTCTCATGAGACAGAGAGATGCCGCTGTCGTTGGGCATTTCCAGAGAAATGCCACTGTCGCCACCCAACGGAGCAGCACTTCCCGGGGACAGCGAAATGCCATCGTCATCCAACACGTTGGAAGAACTGCCCGACGATTTCCGCAATTCCGTGGACGACTGGCTGGCGACCAGCTTGACGTCACTGTCGCTTCCGGGCGTTCCGGGTTTGTCTTTCACCAGCTTCACGTCGCTGTCCGAACGGGCCGCTGTGAAACTGCCCGACTCTTTCTTCGTCAACTGCACGTCGCTGTCCGACTGCCCCGTGGAGGACCTTCCGCTGGTCTTCGACCCCCTCTCAGGCAGATCATCAAAAATCAGCCGGACGTCGCTGTCCGAGCTTGAATCGGAGGTGCCCCCCTTGGTGATGAGAGTCGGGTGGGTGCCGCTCAGCTCGTCATCGCTGAAGATCAGGTCGCCGCTGGAATCACCAGCCGCATACTCAAAGGTCTTCGAGTCGTCGGACGTGGGCGGGAACAGATTGTCGTCCGAGGACAGACTCCGATTCCTTGCGAGGTTGTCGACATCCTCTTCCTTGAACTTCCAGTTCCCTCGATCAGCAAACGCCCGGATTTCCCCTTTTTCTCTCAGTCGATTGAGCTCTGCCTTGTCGATGCCGAGACGTTCAGCGGCTTCCTCGAGACTTAGGTATTTCTTCGACATGCCTGAAGCTTCCCGGTGGTTCGCAGCCTGCAGCGCCGCCCCTCTGGCTGCGCCATCCTGACCTGAACACTGCCTCCG